>JBHHZX010000054.1:0-14445 GCA_046758265.1 Phycisphaerae bacterium | reverse complement strand
CCGCTTGCTGCGTTTCGCGCGTTTCCGTAGCGGCCGACGTCCCCGTCGGCCGTCGTTGGGTGGCCCACCTCTTTAGAGGTGGGGGACACGAATGTTTCGACGATTCGCGTCCCCCGGGGCCAAAGCCACGGGTCACCCGACCCACGAACGGCCCTTCCCGGATAGAGCCCCGGAGGGGTGACAGAGCGTTGCACAGTCCTGCTGCCGCCCCTCCGGGGCTTCATCCAGATGGCACGATCCAATCCAGGGGCTCAAGCCCTTGGCTACTGTCAGTCGCCCCCGCGGGGCGTGGAAGACGTCAGCCCTGCTTCGCGTTGATCTCTCTGCCACACTCCGGACAGCGCCCGCTCACGTTGCCGGTCAGGTCATAACCGCAGTTCTGGCAATAACCCAGCGGAAACCGGCGACTCGTGACTCGAGCTGTCACGAAATGTGCGACAGCAGCGGCGACGATTCCGATTCCCAGATACATGAGCACCTCGGACGCTTCCTTCTGATTCGGCAGGAGACTACTGCCAGGCGTAACGCCATACAGCACGTCATAAACATACTCGCCAAAGTGCGTCCCCAGCGACATTGCGATTACACCGCCGAGGGTCACTGACCAGCTACGGTAACGGCCGCCCAAAAAACCCAGCATCACTGCCAGAAGCAGCCAGAACCCACATGCTCCGAAAACACCGATGACGAGCGACCGCGAGAGCGGGATGGTGACCCGATTCAGAATGAAATCCGGCCACATCCCAGCCAAACAGATGGCCGCGACATATGCCCAAACGCGTAGACCGGCCGAGCGTCCGCCGGGAGTTTCGGGCCGGCTCATACGGACGCTCCACACTCGGGGCAGCGCCCGCTGACGTTGCCCGTCAGGTCATAGCCGCACTTCTGGCAGTGGCCGGGCGGACAGCGCCGAGCGTGCAACCAGCGGACAAACCCATGCAGGAGCCAAATCATCAGGATGGGCACAACGGCCGCGAAGAAACCTAGGCAGAACGGAAAGAGCGCCGCACCCGCTCGTGCACCCATCGGGCTCGTAAGCGTCATCTCACACCAACTCCCCGCACTCTGGGCAGCACCCGCTCACGTTGCCCGTCAGGTCGTAGCCGCACTTCTGGCAGTGGACGGGGGCGGAGCGACGCTTGATGACTGCCTCTGTAGTGGCGTGGACGAGCACAGCCCAGCACGCTAGCAGGCCCACGACCGTCCACCCAAGTATGCCGACGTGTGGACGAACACCTTCAAGCACGCACTCCACGCAGAAGGCGATGTGGGCTCCCGCGCCCATCGCCAGCGGAGCGAGTATCGTGATCCACCGGCTGCGATTGAGTGCGCCTAAAAACCCGAACGCCGCTCCGACAATCAACCATAGGCCGACGACAGCCAGGAAGGCAGCCGTAGAGGAGCCGGTAAGCGCTTCCACACCTTCTGCGACCCGGTATGACCCTAGTCCGACGAGCCAAATACCGACCAGGAGCGCCCACAGACGCGCACTGAAGCGCCTGCGCTGCGGAGAAATCGGCTCAGCTTGAGCGCCGCATTCTGGACAGCGCCCACTAAGATTCCCCGTCAGGTCATACCCGCAGTTCTGGCACTTTCCCGGCGGAAAACGACGGTCCGACCGAAACAGCAGTACTGTCATTGTGGCCGCCACCGCAAGCAACGGCCAGATGGGGATCGCGATGCGCGTGCGAATGGGATCTCTTTCGCCTCGTGGGAGTAACGCCTTTAGGTTGTAGGTTCCGTCGAACCACCATAGTAAGCCTTCCGTGCCGGATAACTCCCAGAAAACACAGAGTTCGACGTAGGCCGTTCCCACGTCCACCCACCAAGGGCCGGTCCCGTAGAATAGGGACCACGGTCCACAGGCCGCCACCAGCACTAGGCAGACCACGGCCGCAGCCCACTTCAGCACCCGCCGTGTTCGCGAGCGGCGCCTCATGCTCTCTCCCCCTCGCGCGTGACCGGCGTCCCGGCGGTGCCCCGCCCTTCCAGGGCGGGGGAGCGATCGGAACGCCAACTATGGTTCGAAGTCGAGTCAGTCCCCCAACCTGAAAGGCTGGGGCACCCTGCGCGCCGGATTGTCCGCGGCCGGATCATGCGCGCATCTTACGGCGCTGACGCCGTGGCGTCCCTCGAAATGAGCTTCCAGCAAGGGCCAATAGATGATACGCTAGGGATTGACCGGGGAATGCATCGCCCTGTAGCAGCGTTGCCTCGCGAACGCCGGTTTGTCAATTCTCTCGCCGAGGAGGAGGACGAATGAAATCGCTCGCACACATCGCGGTCTTATCGGTTCTGGTGCTGGCTGGAGCACAGGCGGTCGCGACCGACGTCTCCGGCGACCAGTCGGGCACCTGGACGCTCGACGGGAGCCCCTACAATCTCGTCGGCGACGTACGCGTCCCGCCGGGCGAGACGCTGGTCATCGAGCCCGGCGTGGAGGTCATCGGGCAGGGCCATTACAAGCTCACGGTTGATGCGGGCACGCTGCTCGCGGTCGGGACGGCGGATCAACCGATTCTCGTGACCGCCACCGACCACGCGACCGGCTGGCGCGGCATTCGTTTGGAATCCGCCCACGACAGCTCGACGATCAGCTATTGCATCATCGAGTACGCCAGGGGCACGGGGGCGTACCCGGAGGTGCGGGGCGGGGCGATTTACTGCCAGTACTGCTCGCCGACGATTTCCAACAACGAGCTGCGCTTCAACTATTCACACAATGCCAATTACAACGGGACCGGTGCGGGCGTGACAACCGAGTTCTCGTCCGCCTGGGTCGTGAACAACTACATTCATGACAACACGGCTGATAGCGGCGCCGGCGTGTGCTGCATGGAATATGGCACGCCCAAGGTCGCCCGGAACGTCATTGTCGACAACGAGGCGTACTATGCCGGCGGCGGGATCTACATGGGCGCCCGCTCGTCGCCCATCATCGAGAACAACGTGATTATGCGGAACACTTCGGGCGGTTGGGGTGGCGGCGGCATCAACTCCTGGACCTCGTTCATCTTCTACGGAACCTTCGCCACCGTTCGAAACAACCTCATCGCCCAGAACACCGCCACCAGCGGCGCCGAAGCGTGTGGTGGCGGCGGGGTGTACTGCCGCTACGACCGCTGCCTCCTGACCAACAACACCATCGCCGACAACCAGGCCCCCAAGGGCGGCGGGATCTATGCGATAAACTACCCGCCCCAGGCGCCCATTGTGACCAACTGCATCGCCTGGGGAAACAGTGCGTCTACAGGTGACCAGATCTACCTTTACCCCGACACCAGCTCCGCGATCAGCGTCGCGTACACCGACGTCGAGGACGGCTGGCCCGGCACCGGTAACATGAACGACGATCCGCTCTTCGCGGACCCCCTCAGCGACGACTATCACTTGACGGCGTCGTCGCCCTGCATCGATACGGGTGACCCGGCTTTCGTACCGCAGCCGGGCGAAACGGACATCGACGGGCAGGTGCGGGTCTGGGACGGCGACGACGACGGGCAGGCGCGGGTGGACATGGGTGCCGACGAATTCGACTCACGCTGTCCAGGAGACCTCGACGGCGACGGGGACAGTGACCTGGCCGACCTGGCGCAACTGCTCGCCAACTACGGCACCAGCAGTGGCGCAGGGTACGAAGACGGCGATCTCGATGACGACGACGACGTGGACCTGAACGACCTGGCTATGTTGCTCGCCGTATACGGAACCGGTTGTCTATAGCGATCGCCCGGCTGGACAGGAATCTCCGGTGTCCCGCTGCGCGGCGCGGGGATGTTGGACCTACGCACGGTCCCCCAGCGACGAAGGACCGTAACCCACTGCGCGACAAAATCTTGCGTTTGCCCAGTCTGGCATTCCGCGCGAAGCGAGGAATCCGGCCCTGTTGCCAGCGGCAGCCGGATTGCCCAGTCGCTTCGCACCTTCGGCATGACAACCTGCGCTCCTACCAATAGATACCGCAAGGAGTAGCAGAGCAAAGGGGAGGTCTTGGCGAGCCGTGCGATGGGGCGAGCGCTGTCACGAGCAGACCGGTGGGATCTCTTGAGGTTTCTGAGATTGTTTCTAGAAATGCTCTTGACGCAGATTGAGAAATCGGGCAAACTGTGTTGATGACCACAACCCGTCCGCAACTGTCCGCTCCGCGAAGATCTCCTCCACCCAAAGCTGCCGGCCGGGCGGCTCCGGTTGACCTATATGGGGGGGCGTCCAAGCGGGCGAAACGCTCACGCTTTGACCCATCGCGAGAGGAGCACAAGCATGTGTCGCTGCCGAACTACACCGCCGCTACTATGCCTAGCGCTCACCAGCCTTCCGCTGGCGGTTCCCCCTACGACTGCCCAGGATGGCCGCGACAGAGCGGTTTTGCAGGTCGCGCATCCGCTGCCTAACGATATCTTCAGGGCGGGCGACGTCGTCGAGATACACGGGACCGTGCAGGGGACGGACTTCGAAAACTACGTCGTCGAATGGGGCTATGGCCAGAATCCAACCGTCTGGCTCACAACGGGCGTTGAGCTCGTCAATGATGGTATGCTGCCGGTTTTTGACGGCACTCTGGCCTATTGGGACACAGCCTCGATTACCGAGGCCACTTTCACGACCGTTCGCGTTACGGCCAACTTTACCAGTGGCCCGATCGTAAGGTCTCTGCAGATTTACCTCGATCCTACGCTTCACGAAGGTTGGCCGGTGAAGCTCTACAACAGTAACCTCAGCCAGATAGGCCACTTTGAGCCCACCGCCGCCGATCTGAATAATGACGGCTACGAGGAAATCATCGTTTACATGGCGGGCCCTATCCCCACACTGTATGCGTATGACCACGCGGGCAATGCCCTGCCGAACTATCCAATCGAGGTGGACCCGAACAGCGGGGACGATCTTTGGGTGCCGTTTCCGATTGTGGCCGACATGAACAACGACGGGTACAGTGAAATCGTGATTTACCGGCCGAAGAACGGGACCGGTGGCTGCGACGATCCGCCCTGCGTCCTTGTATACAACTACGCCGGCGAGCTGCTGAGTTCACTCCCAGTTGCGTACCCAGGTTTTTCACCCGGCTACTGCCGCGATTTCAGCAGCGGACGACAAAAGTTGGCGCTGGCCGACCTCGACGCTGACGGGCACCTTGAGATAGCAATCGTTGGCGAATGGGCCGTCACACTCCTGGACGACGAGGGGAATACCTTTGATGGCTGGCCGAAGCACATCTACGGGTGGATCGCCGGCAGCCACGAGGGCAGCCCATCCTTTGGCAACTTGGACTCCGACGACGATCTCGAGATCGTTTTTGCAGAAGATTGGGCCGACCCGCCGAACGAGCCGGGCGTCGATCGAGGCCGGGTTTATGCCTACAATCTGGACGGCAGCGATGTGCCCGGATGGCCGGTGACAACGCGAGGCTACAGCTTTTCGTCGCCAAGCATAGGCGATATCGATAACGACGGCCAAGAAGAAATAGTTGTCGGGTTCATGTATTGGCCCGATGATGCGTCACAAAACGGCATCTATGTGTATGACCGCAACGGTGAAGTCCTAGCGGGCTGGCCACAGCTTAAGGGACGCGAGGTGTGGAGCAATCCGGTACTGGCCGACTTCGACGGCGACGACCAACTGGAGATTGTTGTAAGCCCGATCGGCAGCTGGAGCGGCAGCACCTATATGTTCCGGAGTGATGGATCTGTGGTGGAGGGCTGGCCGCAGTCCATGTGTTGGAATGACTGGTATTCACCAGTTATCGGGGATGTCAGTGGTGACGGAATCCCGGATGTTATAACAAACACGAACTATCTTGACGGAACGTGCTCCATTTACGCCTGGGATTTTCAGGGCGGACTGATCGAGGGATTCCCCCAAATAACGGGTGCCTCGGCTGCAGCACCCGTTGTCATTGCCGATATCGACAACGATGGTCTCGTAGAGCTAATCGCAACTTCCAACGTAAGAGACTGGGGTGAGGGCTGGGTAAACCAGGGATGCATATACGTCTGGGATTTGGATGCCCCGTATGACCCGTCTACCATGCACTGGCCCGTGTTCCAACACGATCTTCAGCGCACCGGCCGCTATGCACCGCCGCCGGAGTGCTTGGGTGACCTCGACGGCGACGGCGACGTCGCTCTGGCCGATCTGGCGCAATTGCTGTCGAACTACGGGACCACCGGTGGTGCAAGCTACGAAGATGGCGACCTGGATGGAGACGGGGACGTTGACCTGGCGGATCTCGCCGCGCTGCTGGCAAACTACGGCTTGGTTTGCTGGTAAGGCGGTTTGTGGCTCAAGAAGATCACACTACCAGCACACGCACGGAACGTAGGCAAGCGACATGACCGGCAGCGTGCGCCGGATCACGTGAGTCGGGCCCGTGACCATGAACTCTGAGTTAAGCAGCATGATCGAAACGCCGTCGTTGGAGGAGGATGCCAAACGGGTGCTTCTGCAGACCCGCAACGCGTTTGCGGCGATTCTGGAGGCTGTGCCCGGTCTTGAGCCGCGGGCACAGGAAGTATCCGAAGCCCTGGCAATCCCGCGAAAACTGGGCTGGCAGATCGCGAGGGCCGTTTGCGAGACCGACCCATTTCTCGTAGCCCGCTACGTGCCGGCGCGCGGCGGCATGAAGACCTACCTGCAAGCTGCGGCACAGCGAAACGTGCCGGAGAAGTTGATCGAAGCGGCGACGGCGGCCGTCAAGGAGTTCGAACGACTCATTGACGTCCACGCCGACGATCGCGCGTCGCTGGAAATGATGTTATCGGCGTGTGCGTCGCGGACCGACGAACAAGCGGACGTCACGTGGCGGAAGGCCGCGTTCATGGGTAACAGCTACATTTGGGGGGTACGAGCGAGGACGCAGTTGAAGGCCCATTTCCTACACCCCGCGGCCGAGACGGGGCAGCTGGACATCGCGTCGCTCCGCGGCTTCGTAGGGTTGCGCCGAATGCGCCCGAACGTTCCGTGGGTCATCGCTCGGGCGAGATGCAGCGACGACGACGGCCAGGTGCGCCGGGCGTTCGCCAGCCAGCCGCTGGACACAAGGCACCTCGATGAGGATGGCACCGATACGGTCCCGCTCCTGCAGAAATTCTGCTCAAAACCCCTGCCCAGATTCCGCCGGGCCGTTAGGCAGTACGGGTTCCTGGAAGACGAACTGGTCGAGGGTCCGGTGGGCAACACCGGCGCGATCACTTGCATCACCGGCGAGGTCTCACGGGGCATCGCGTCCTACTACCGAACCGAACACAGCCAGCACGGGTCGGTCGTCGCCCGCATGCGTACGCCCTGCGAGGCGTTGCTCTTCGATCAACTGGTACACGAAGATCTGTTCGGCCGGATCTCACCGGAGTTGGCCATTTACAGTCAGCTCAGCGGCGGGCCGTCGATCCCGTATCCCGAGATGGAACGCGACCGGCTCCCGGTGCGGGAAACGGTCGAATATCTGGGGAAGGGACCGTCCGTCGTTTATACGCCGCACGTGCCCCGCTATGCGGAGATGGTGCGCTACGCGTTCGACAAGCTGGGGTGGGACGGCGAGCGCTTCGACGTGTATCGCGTCGTGCTGCTCTTCCCGGTCATCCCGACGTCAGTCGTCATGCGTCACGAATTGCCGGAAGCACCGGCGAACGGAGAATCATCGTGAGCATGTGTTGAGCAAGAACAGGAACTGGGCACGAAGGAGGAGTAAGCCTGGATAACAAGGAACCAGGTTCGTTAGTTGCGGATACGACCCTTTGGTAGCCTTTCAGGGGATGTCAACGACAGTGCGAGGAGGGCGAAGAGCGTTTCGAGCTGGGCGGGCCTTTCCGCAATCTTCAGCCTGCCCCTCGCGGGCGACGAGACCCGGGACTCTGCGGGGCCCGATACGTTTGCGGCGTAGACAGATCCCAACGATGCGCGCCCCGCCGTGCAGCTCAGCGACGGCGCGGCGGCATGCTGTTGAAGGACAGGGCGCTGTGTCCAAGGCTTGTTTTCATTTGGATTAAGGAGGAAGTGAAATGAGGATTTTCAAGACGACTTGGGGTCTGTCAGTACTGACCGTAGCCGGGCTGGTGCTCGCCGAAGGTGTGAACGTCGCCCGGGGGCAGTGCGAAGCCTATGAGTTTGCCGTGCTGATGGCGTCCGACTGGGGGAGGAATCACCGCCTCGGCACCTCTGTTTCCATCGACGGCGACACAGCCGTGGCCGGGTCGGTTCCCGACTACAATGAGCACACCGGCTGGGCGTACGTGTACCAGCGCGACTACGGCGGCGTCGGCAACTGGGGCGAAGTGATCATCCTCTCCGCCTCCGACGCCGCGGAAGCTGACCATTTCGGCGAATCCGTTTGCATCAGCGGCGACACGATCGTGGTCGGGGCATATAAACACGACGAAATGTTCTACACAGATTGCGGCGCGGCATACGTGTTCGAGCGCGACGCGGGCGGCCCCGACAACTGGGGCCAAGTGGCCAAGCTGAACGTCTCCGATGCCGCCGCCTATGACGGCTTCGGCCGGGCGGTTGCCATCGACGGTGACGTCATCGTAGTCGGGGCGCGGAACGTCGACGCGGTGGGGCCCGCCTGCGGCGCGGCCTACGTGTTCGAAAAGCCGCCGGGCGGCTGGGCAAACATGTTCGAGACCGCCAAGCTGACCGCCTCTGACCCTGCGGCGAACGACCATTTCGGCGCAGCGGTCGCGATCTCGGGTGAAACCCTCGTGATCGGGATGCCAAACGACGACGATGCGGGAGCGGAGTCCGGCTCGGCGTACGTCTTTGAAAAGCCGGAGGCCGGCTGGGTAAGTATGACTGAAACCGCCAAGCTCACCGCCTCCGACGCCGCGGCGAACGATGCCCTTGGCGTCTCGGTCGCCATCGACGGCGATCTCGTCGTGGTCGGAGCGCCGCAGAACGACGGCGCGGCAAGTGACGCCGGGGCAGCTTACATCTTCGCAAAGCCGGGGGATGGCTGGGCGAACATGACCGAAACCGTCAAGCTCACCGCCTCGGGCGCCGCGGCGGACGAGAATTTCGGCGAGTCTGTGTCTCTCGAAGGGGAGATGGCCCTGATCGCGCTGCGTCAACACTGGAGTGCTGGCATCGGCGCCGGGTGCGTCTTCGTCTTCGATGGCTCAAGCTGGGTTGAGGAGGGCCGACTGCTGCCGTCCGACGGCGAGCCGTACGACAGCTTTGGCCATTCTGTTGGCATCAACGGCGACCAAGCCGTGATCGGGACGCCGAACTGGGACTACGATGAAGGTGGTGTCCCCGGCCGGATCGTCGGCGCTATGTACGTGTTCGACTACCTGTCCGACTGCAACAGCAACGGCACGCTGGACATCTGCGACGTCGCCGATGGCACGCTCCACGACAACGACGGCGACGGCACTCCAGATGAGTGCGAGTGCACCGGCGACCTTGACGGCGACGGCGACATCGACCTCGCTGACCTCGCGCAACTGCTGTCAAATTATGGTACGACCAGCGGCGCGAGCTACGAGGACGGCGACCTCGACGGTGACGGCGACGTCGACCTATCCGACCTGGCGGCGTTACTGAGCGTCTACGGCACCTCGTGCTGGTAGATTGCTTCCTCACATACCCCAACCCCTGCGAAACGCCGCGGGCACCGCGCGTCCGCGGCGTTCGCTTCAGACAGAACGACAAGGACCGGAAAGAGAACGGGACTGTGCCACGCGTCTTTACGTCTGCCCTCATCCCAGACCAATTCGGCCACCAGCTCCTGCGGAACCCCGAGCGGTCAACCGATCAACGCACCGATCGCACGATCGCGCACGCCATCGCGCGCACCGGCCGTGTGGGCGGCGCCATTACCGGCGCAACGGCCGCGATACACGCTGGCGCGGGCTGCGCTGGAAGGGCGGGGCCTCGCTGCGCTGGAAGTCTCGAATGCCGCAAGCCCCTTCCAAGAAAGGGGTTAGGAGCCTGCGAGCGGGTCGGGCGGACGACGCCCTGAGCGCGAGCGTTCGATCATCTCAAGAACGACCGCTGCCTGTCCCGCTCACTGCCGTACTGTCTTCACGGAGCTGACTTTGCGCAGAGCGCGCGTTGTTATTGATGCCAGCGAAACCGCTTACCGATACGTTCGACAGCCAGACGCAGGTCTCATGGCGGCGCGAAGTGACGAGTGCCGCGGGAATACGCCGATGGCCGTTCTCCAACCGCCGAAATCGATCCTGGCCAAGCCGGTCGAGTGCATGGTCGTGGAGCCCACCACCCACGCTCTGCAGTTGTTCATCCGCGAAGATCCGGTCAAGCTGGGAGACTACCCCCACCCCTGCTCGGTGGACATCCGCTTGCCCGCGTGGGATTATCAGCCCGTCGTCGCAATTGCGCTCCTGGTCTGCGTAGCGCGCCGATGGCGGTTAATCTGCCAAACGTGGATCAATCCGGCACGTCTGGAGGGGATTCGCATTCTGGGGAACCTGACGAAGGAGGGCCGAATTTACGTTCACATCGTTACGGATCGAGTTCGGCGCACGATCCGAGTGCCAAATGTAGTTAAGCGTGACGCATCCCGGCTACGCAAGACACTCTCCGCCCGCCCATGCAACTGGAGCGATGAAAGCTTCGAGGAAGCGCGCCAACAGATAGACACACTCTACCCTACGCCCGCGCGGCTTTGGCGCGCCTGTGTGACCGACAGCAGATTCGCAAGTTGAATCAGCCCGGCGGCGCCTGCTCACCTGGGCGCGCTTCGCGGTTTGGCGCTTCAGGTTTGGGCATCGGCGTTGCCTCTCCCGGATGAGCCCCGCCGCGGGAGCGCCCTCCCCGGTCCAGTGGCAGCGATAGCGCAACGCGGAGATCCGTGCGACCGAAGCTGCACGCGCAGGGCCGTCGCGCGAGTCAGTCTACCGTGTCGGGAGCGGCTCAAGTGCGACGCAGTAAGCTGACTGGACGAGCGCGGCGGGATGATTTGACATGGTGGCCGGGCCTGGATCGTCTAACCGACCTCCAGCCAGAGCCCGAGCGCCGTGGGAGGAAGACACGTGGTCGAACATGTAGTCGCAAGCCGAGATCGGAGCCGCGACCGTGAGGGAACGGTCAACCGCGGCGGTCGCGGGCCGCTTCCTGACGGGCGCGGCTCTGATCTGTGCTGCCGATTCGTGCACAGCGATGTGGGAGTCCCATCCGCCGGGTTCCGAACCATGCCTTCACCCGTGCGGGGTGGGTCCCCCTGCACCACCGCTCACGGGGCGCCGCGCGATTTGGGGCGTGGTGCAAGCTTCGTTCGAAGCAGCAAAACGCGTGGCACGTGTTTGTGGGCCTATGTCCCCAAGCCGTAGGCGGCGAGCAGAATGGCAAGGTCGGACAGACCCACGCAGTCGTCGCCATCAAGGTCGGCGGCCGGGTCATACCCGGGTTGGCCGTCGCATCTGCCATAGGCAGCTAGCAGCGCCGCGAGGTCGGCCAGGTCCACGTCGCCGTCGCCGTCAATATCGCCTGCACCGTCCCACGTGAAGACGTCGATCTGGTCCAGGTCGTTGGTGACGTCGTATCCGGCGGCCAGAATCCAATTCATGGAGTTGTCGAGGTAGACACGGAACGCGCTGCTGGGATCGGCGGGATCGGCACTCGGATAGGGCCAGGGCGGCGAGTAACCGTTGTCAATGAAGGCCGGTATGAGAATGTTCGTGACGGCCCAGATATCGGCTGCGACCGGGTCCACGCTCGCGACCAGTTCATCCCTGCGGGTGGCTCCGGCGTAACTGGTCGCCGGGCCGCTGTAGGGGTTGGCATTGATCCAGATGCAGTCCAGGATGTTGAGGTCGGCCGGCTGGATCTCGCCCAAAAGGGCGCCGAGGATTCCGTAGGCGATGGCGTTGTGTGAGTTGGTGCTGAGCGCACCGGTGACCACCCCCATGTAGTCCTTGACGCAAACCGTCGCACCGTAAGTAGCGTGGTGGGATTTGAGCACCGGCATGTTGATGAACTTGAGGTGCTCCCGGTCATAGGTCTCGCTGCCGGGGTCCCAAAGGCCGTACTTGAGGCTGATGTAAGTGCCGTAGCTGGTCTGAAACTTCGGGTAGGACACGCGGCCATGAAGCTGGCCGTTATAGGCGTAGACAATGTATCCGTCAGTCATGTCGCCGTCGGAGTACTCATCGACCTGTGTGTAGCGTCGTACGGTCCAGTCGTAGTGTGAGACGGTATAGCCCTGCAACTGAAACCCGACGACCACGTCATGCGGGGACAGAGAGTGGTCCTGGGCGTTGTTACTGGCCCGGTCGAAATTCTGCACCGAATTGAACTGGGCATTCTCGCAAACGACAACTTCGCCGGTGAACGCATCGGGATGATCGACGATCCGTCGAATCACGCCGCGCAGCACGTCCGTGTTGGTGCCGCCGCGCTCCGGCCACTGGTAGTTGATCTTGATGACCACGACATCGTCGGCGGCGATGATTCCGTCCGGACCGGCTACCGGCGATTCGGTGGGCGATCGGTAGAACTTGAGCCCCTCATGCCCCATGAGCGTGATCAGGTTATCCAAGCCCACGAACCGATCGTCGACCGGGTCTTGGGGACAATTGCTGACGTGAAACACCTGGGCGCGGTAACCGCGTGGCGGATCGAGCTGCGGGCCCTGATAGGCATCGGCGCGTGAGAAGTAGCCCCATATGCCAGTGGTCACGAACAACCCCAGCGTGGCCAGCGCGATTCCGGTGCGCGTCCGCAGCCCTGCTACCAATCGACGCCGCGCGGCAACCACGGCCGCGACCAGGGGACCGCCAAACGCCAGCGTCGCTGCTGAGAATGCCGCCTGCTGGCAGGGGTAGGCAAACCGGCTCGGCTTGGTCCCGCTGCGCAGCAGCAGCCAAGCCAGGGCGAAGACTCCGCTGATCAGCGCATTGGCCAGAAACCAGCGCCGCCAGAAGCTCTCTGCCGAGCGACGCCTGTGCGACTGTTGCTGATCGTGTCGCGTTTCGGCCGGTGGACAACTGCGGGGTTTCATCTTTATTCCTCCACGGTGGCGCGTCCTGACCCTTTAATCAGGGGCAGCCTTCGCGTCGTCGCCACAAAACGCCAAGGCGCCTTTTTTCATGGTAGCGTCACGCCACATCGCGATCAAACGCGATCCGAGCTCCAGCCGAGAATCCCAGCACGTCGAGGACCGAACGCGACGGGTCCGTGCCCAATGAACGCCTGCCGCCCCTCCGATGAACAGCAGGCCGCCGGCGAAGTTCAAGATCCGCGCGGTTGACGTAACCTTCCCGTGGCTCAACACGGTCGGCAGCGCTTGGGGAAAGGCCAGCGACGTCAAGCCCAGCAACACGACGGCGGCCGTCCTGAACGGGACGCCATCTCGCCACGACAGGAGTTTCTGAAACTCGCGTTTGACTTCTTGCGAAGTGGGGGCCTAGCGTTGTATGAGTGGCGGTGCGGGGCCCTCAGGGGCTCGTGCAGCTTCTCACTCCTCGAAAGGTTACTGCGACAGACAGAACGTGCGACCTATAACACGAAAGGAGGGCTATGCGCACACGGGCGGTGCTCAAACTGCCGATCGTGCTAGCGACTGCTTCCGTCATTCTCACTGCGTCGGCTCCTGCCGACACCATCGCGACGTTCGCCGATCCGGCATCGGATGGCAGCACACCTTTGTTCACGCTGTCCGGCAGCACACTGAGCGGCGACTGGAGCGACACCGGACTCGATCTCATCACGCCGATCAGCGGTGACGAGTTCCCTGACGCGACGTTTACGATGACGGATCTCACGGTCCTCGACCCGGAAGGTAGCCTCTCGGGCGGTACGATCGAGTTCTTCGACAACGGCGGCAGTTCGGTCCTGCGGATCGATTTCGACGCCGGCCAGCTCTTTTCCCCATTCGGCTTCGGGGCCAGCACGCTGGTCGGGCACAACGTCACTTTCTCGGGGCCCATTATCACCATCCCGCTCGTGGAAGAGTCGTTTGCGTTCAGCTTTGCGAATCAGGTGACGACGCCGGACGGGTTCACTTGGACCGCTGCCTTCACGTCCTCGGCGATCCCGGAACCGGCGACGTTGACGCTGCTGATAGTCGGCGGCATCGCGACGGGGGTTTCGCGTCGCAGGGCGTGAACGCAGAACGGCGTGATCGGGCACACACGCTGATTCGCCACGAATCCGAACCACCCCGGTTGGCCCTGCCGCCCAACCGGGGTGTCGTTTGCTCGGGTGCACCGCGCTGCCAGCCCACGCGCCGCTCACGTCTGCTCCTGGCGCCGAAGTCGGGATTCCGCGCCGGCTGCGCGGGTCGGCTCCTTGCAGCTCAGACCGTCCCCCCGGCCCGCCTGGCGGGTCCACACCTGCGCGGCCGTTGCTGCCCATGCAGGGCAAATCTATCGCCGAACGGCTGTAGCGTCCGGTCTCCGTGCCGGACGTGTGACGCTGGCCTGCAGCCGGAGGAAGAAGAAGCGGGATCACCCGGAGCGCCCGGTCTCCGAGCCGGGTGCTTGTGTCCAG
>JBHHZX010000053.1:0-15185 GCA_046758265.1 Phycisphaerae bacterium | reverse complement strand
GCGACGGCCTTGCGCACGATCGACTGCTCGAGGGAGACGATCGATGCCAGAGAGCGGGCGAAGGCAAACTGAACGGGGCCGCGAACCTGCTCACAGTTGATGTTGAGCGTCAGGACGGCGCCGAAGGAGCGGATGTCGTAGAAGGTCCGGCACATCCACGCGCGGGCCATTTCGACGTTGGACAACTTCCTTTCTTTTGACTTCTCGTCGAGCTTCAGCCCTTGCGCTTCGTAGGCCTGGCGGTGGGCCCGTTCCAGGATGCCGCGATGCTTGACATAGATGTCGTAGCCGGGCTCGGGCCCACCGCCGCCGGGCGGGCGTTTGGTGAGGGCGACGAAATCGCGGATCTTCCGTTTCAGGCACACGTCGGAGACGAGGCCGTGGCCGGTCTCGGGGTCGACACGCGGCGCATTTCCGGCGTCCGGGTCGCCGCCCGGGCTGCCGCTGGCATCGAGGATCTCGCTGAACGCAGCGTAGGCCACGGCGGGCGGGACGCCCGCGCTCCCCAAGTCATCCGTCGTCAGCACGGTCGAGCCGATCAGCATGTAGGTCGGGTCGTTCGACCCGACAACTCCTCACGACTGGGCCGACGATTTGTCGGGTCTTGGGACCCGACCTACGCTGCCTGCGTTTCGAGTGTGTCGGCCGTCTGGTGCGCGCCGGGGAACAGATAGCGCAGCGAGTGGGTCACCAGCCACGGGTTCTGCGGGTTGCCAGTGGTCGTGAGATCCGCGTTCTACTCGAGTTTTTCGCCGAGCGGCCTAGTCGGGTAGACGGCCAGGGCGACACCACCGGCGAGTTTGACATGCCCTCGCAAGCCGGCATGAACGGGTTTTGAGGGCGGTTTGAAGGTAGTTCGAACGCCGTTCACGCGGCTTTTTTTGAGGGGCTTGGGGGGCCTCCCGGAGATGCTCTGTAGGTTCGCGTCCGGCACTTTTTTGTCGCATCCGGCGCTTTTTCGTGCCGCCGAATAACAGCGGAATATCGGGACGATTCCGGTCCGAATCACGATTTTGTTTGACTTTCCCAAATGTTCGGTTTATATTAGGGTATCAGAGAGATAGCTGAATACTCAGAGCGTAGGTGCGGCAAGCGATGGGTCGGCCCACCGCTTTCGAGGTGGGGAGCGTGAATTGTTAATTCGTGTACCCCACGGCCAAAGCCACGGGCCACCCAGCCACCCAACTCACCTCGTCGGTGCAGACCGGTGAATCGGAGTGCGCACCGGCTTGACTTGTCGTGCGTTACGCGATGCGCCCGCATCAGGGGAACGGAACAATGCTTTTTCCGGCGATTGCCCAAGGCAATGCGTCCGTTGAGGGTGCGCCCCCATCGCGTAGGAGCCCCCGGCTGCTTGCAGCTAGTGCAAGTATAGCACGCCGTCCGGAGTTGGTGGCGCTGGCTGAGCGCGTGCGCCAATTGCAGGTCGCGCGGCGAGGAGCGCTGCAACGCTGCCCCACCGGCCTGACAAAACTGGACGCCGTGCTGGGCGGTGGGTTCGCCCTGGGATGCGTCCACGAGCTACTGGCCCCGGCGGACGGAGCGGCGGCACGGTGGCTCGCTCTATTAGCGGCGGCGCGAGCCGTCGACCGCTCGCCGGGCACCTACACCGCCGAGACGTCGACCCCAATGAGGGAGCCTGTAAGAACCCATAGTGTTTCAAGTTGCAAATTCTTGGGTGCGTCCGCGCCGCGACACTCCATTTTGGAGCCGCAGGCTTCAGCCTGCGCGGTGACGCCGCGCGGGCTGAAGCCCGCGGCTCGTCAGTGCGACTTCCTCGACGAATGTTCAACTCATCCCACTAGCGTCGGACCGCCGAGTCCGACGCGGTGGGTGTTCTATATCGACACGGGTGACGACTTTTATCCACCGGGGGCAGTGCAGCTCGGCCTGCCGCTCGCACGGCTCCTGGTAATTCGCACGCGACGAACGGGCGACGCACTGTGGGCCTGCGAGCAGGCGCTGCGCTGCAAGGCGGTAGCGGCGGTCGTGCTGCCGCTTCGCACCGTGGACGCTTACGTCTCGCGCCGCTTGCAATTGGCGGCCGAAACAGGCGGCGGTCTGGGATTTTTGCTGCGCTGCGAGAGCCGCGGCGGCCACACGTTCGCCGCCACGCGTCTGCGGCTCGAGCCCCTGCCAAGTAAAGACCCCACCCCGTGCTGCACAAGGGATGGGGCACCCGCTCACGATCTTTTGTCGAGTAACGCGCCCGCACGGCTCGATCCGCTGGCGGGCACGGATACCGAATCAGACGGCATCCACGCTAAACAGCGATTGCGGGTTACGCCGCTCAAACTCCGCGACGGCCGTCTGGTGGAACCGTTTGAACTACTCCTGCCCGACGCGGCGGCGCGGGAAACTATTCCTCGCCGGGCCCTTTGGACTCGCTCTCCTCATCGGTCGCTTCCGACTCGCCTTCCGTACCCGTCGGCGGTTTCGGCTTCGTGATCACCGGCGGCTCGCGATAGGTGGTGATCTTCTTCGCGACCTCGATCTTGCCGTCGAAGGTGGTCCGCGACGCGCTCGACTGGAAGAAATCCAGCTTGCGCGCAACACGCCCCAGCTTGCCGACCATGCTCAGCACGCTCCGCATCACCGGATCTTTCGCCAAATCCGGGACCGCCAACTGGATCGCCGGCACCATCGTCAGGAGTTGTCCCAGTTGTTCGCCGAGCTTGCTCAGATCGGTAAACGACAGCGCGGTCACGCCGCTCTCAGGCAGGATGCCCTCCTTACGGAAGCGTTCATTCTTGGCGAAATTCTCCGCCTTCCCGGCCGCCACCTCCACCGTGGCCGTGATCGCCCCCGGGCTCGAGCCGACAAACAGCCAGCCGTCCTTCACCCCCACCACCGGCTGGTACCCAAGCATGCTCAGCATCGGGAACACCACCGCCTTGAAGCCTTCGGCCCCCTCGATCTCGGCATCCACCACCGACCCGCTCTGTTGCGCGGAGCGGCCCTGTGGCCCCGCACCACCGAGCTGCCCAAGTCTTGCCTCAACCATTCCAAGCAGCCGGTCGACCATTTCGCGAGCCTTGGCCTCATCGCGCACGCTAAGCATGAAGACGTACTCGGGGTTGCTGTAAGGCGTCGGCCCCGGGACGGAGAACGAGATGAGACTACCCCCGATCCAAGCGACGATGTCTTTCTCGATATCGATGCCGAGGCCCGTCTCCTCGTCCTTCAGGGCCTCCAAGTGTGCGATCAGCTCCTCGCCCCTGGGCACGTCCTCACGGATGATCCTCACAACCGCCGCGTAGAGCGCGGGCAGGTCGATGCCGGAAGTAACCGAGAACTCGCCGGCGTTTTCCGGCACGTACTTGAGGGGATCGCTGATGGGCTTGTTGCCGTACAGCACGGGGTACAAAGCACGCGATTTAGCATCATCGCGCAGGACAGTGACCGTGTCCCCGGTCAACAGCATGCCGTCGGTGGTCTTCACCGCCGCCTCGTACTCCCAGAGATCCAACGCGTCGATGATCTTGCCCGGCAGCGCCTTCCACTTCACATAGTCCTCGTAACCGGGTTCGCCTTCCGGAGGTGCGGCAGCTTCGGCCATTTCCGTGCCTTTGCTAATCATCGCGCGTACCTGCTTCATCAGCTTCGCAACGTCGACGAAACTCAACGCGTCGGTCGGCGGTGGTAGCTTCTTAAACGCTTCCTGGAAGCGCGGGGTCGAAGCCAGCGCCGCGCCGCCCTCTCCCCGCAGCAGGGCGAGCGCCTGCTCGGCCATGGTGAAGCCGAAGCCGATGATGATCACGTCGTTGTGCCGGGCCAGTGTCAGTCCGACCGGGAACCGCGAGTCGGCCAACGCAACCCTGTGGATTATCGTGTGGCCGGCTTCCTCGGTCGCCAGCTTGATCATGTTCGGATCGAGCTCCACGACGGTCTTGAGGATCCCGCTGAGGCCTTCGAAGTTGTCCTTGAGCTTGTCTTCCGGCGGCACCATCAGCATGACGAACTCGGGGATGGGTATGCCGACAAAGGCGAGCTTCATGCCCATCGCGAACTCGCGTTTGGCGAGGCTGGACCACTCCACGCTGGCGCATAGATCCCTGATTTGCTGCCACTGCTCGTCGAAACCCTCGAGTTGGGCGCCGGGCTCCACCTGCTTCTGCTGTAGGGCCTTGAACAAGCGCTTCAGATCAACGTGGAAGCGTTCCTTTTCGACTGCGGCCCAAACGCGCTCGTACTGCTTATTGATAAACTCCTTGCCGGCGTGGTCGCGGCAGTGAACAGCCAGGAAAGCGTCGGCGGGAATCGCCTTTGTAAGCTTGAAGTCGTCGATGCCCTCGGCCCACGCCGCCGGCAAAACCACCGTCAACGCGACCACAACTGCCGGGATGGTTCTCATGCGTGCCAAGATCGATTTCATACCGTCGCACTCCTCTTCAAGTAGATCGCCCGGACCACGCCAGTCCGCGGGTCCGCGGATTCTAGCGACAGTCGGGCATACCCCACAACCGTATTCACCAAAACTCACCGCCGCACCGGCTTAGAGCCTATCCCATAACTCCTGTGGCACCGGTTTTCAACCGGTGAACACACAGGTTACAAACCTGTGCCACAGTTGTGGGATAGGCTCTTACCTTCGGCGTTTTCTCGGCCGGCGGTGCTGACCTTTCGGCTTCCAAGCCCCGCCATCGCGACGGCCCGCGGTAACCACCGGCCGCGCCCTGGCCGCTGCTACTTTCAGCTCCGGCGAGTCCTTCAGCTCGGTGATGTGGTCGCGTAGTGCCGCCGCCTTCTCGAAATCGAGCTCCTCGGCGGCTTGCAGCATCTCCTTCTCCAACTCCACGATCAACTCGTCGCGATCGTACTCGCCCTCGTCGGCACGCACCGCTTCGCGCACCCGCCGCATCGCTGCCAGTTCCAACGCCAGTCCCTGCCGGATGGCCTTGCGGACGGTGTCCGGCGTAATTCCGTGCTTCTGGTTGTATTTCAACTGCAGCTCGCGCCGACGGCTTGTCTCCTCGATCGCCCGCTGCATCGCGGGCGTGATCTTGTCGGCGTAAAGATACACGCTGGCGTTCACGTTGCGGGCACAGCGGCCGATCATCTGGATTAACGACGTGTCGCTTCGCAGGAAACCCTCCTTGTCCGCGTCGAGGATTGCCACCAGCGACACCTCGGGCAGGTCGAGCCCCTCCCGGAGGAGGTTCACGCCCACCAGCACGTCGAAGGCGCCCTGGCGCAGCTCGCGGAGGATTTCGACGCGCTCCAGCGTGTCGATTTCGCTGTGCAGATAGCGTCCGCGCAGCCCGGCCTGCCGGATGTACTGCGAGAGATCTTCCGCCAGCCGCTTGGTCAGCGTGGTCACCAGGACGCGCTCGCCGGTCTGAGCACGCTCGTCGATCCGCGGGAGCAAGTCGGGCACCTGCCCCCGCGCCGAGCGCACCTCCACCTTCGGATCGACGAGCCCCGTCGGGCGAATGATCTGCTCGACCACTTCGCTGCCGCATTTCTCCAGCTCGTACGGCCCCGGCGTGGCGCTGACAAAAAGCACCCGGTCCCACATCGCCGCGAATTCCTCGAAGCGCATCGGGCGGTTGTCGAGACAGCTCGGCAGGCGGAACCCGTGCTCGACAAGCACCTCCTTCCGCGAGCGGTCACCGTTATACATGGCCCCGATCTGCGGGATCGTCACGTGCGACTCGTCCACGATCAGCAGGAAATCGCTCGGAAAGTAATCGATCAGCGTGTAGGGCTTGGCTCCCGGCGGCGTCCCGTTCAGATGACGCGAATAGTTCTCAATTCCGCTGCAATACCCGACCTCGAGCATCATTTCCACGTCATACTTGGTCCGCGCCAGCAGGCGCTGCGCTTCGAGCAGCTTGCCCTGGTGCCGCAGTTCCAGCACGCGCTCGTCCAGCTCCGCCCGGATCGCTGCGACCGCCCGCTGCAAATTGTCTTCCGGCATTACGTAGTGCACCGCCGGATAGATGAAGACGAACTCCCGTTCCTGCAAGACGTTCCCGGTCAGCGGGTGCACCAGCGAGACGCGCTCGACCTCGTCACCGAACAGCTCGATGCGTATGGCGTACTCCTCGTGCGCCGGGTGCAGCTCGATCACGTCGCCGCGCACGCGGAACACGCCCCGTCTCAATTCGGTGTCGTTGCGGTCATATTGCAGCCGAACGAATTTCTTGAGCAATTCGTCGCGTTCGATTTCCTCACCGACCCGCACCGACACCACGCTGGCCTTGTACTCGTCCGGCGAGCCGAGGCCGAAGATGCACGAGACACTGGCGACAACCAGCGCGTCGCGGCGCGAAATCACCGAACTGGTCGCCCTCAGCCGCAGCCGATCGAGATCGTCGTTGCGGGAGGCGTCTTTCTCGATGTAGATGTCGCGCTGCGGGATGTACGCCTCGGGCTGGTAATAATCGTAGTAGCTGACGAAGTACTCGACGGCGCTGTTGGGCAGCAACTCGCGGAATTCCTCATAAAGCTGGGCGGCGAGCGTCTTGTTGTGCGACAAGACCAGGGTCGGCTTGGCGAGCCGGGCGACGACGTGGGCCATGGTGAAGGTCTTGCCGGAACCGGTCACGCCCATCAGCGTCTGAAACTTCTTCCCGCTTTGAAAACTGGCCACCAGCTTTTCGATCGCTTGTGGCTGGTCTCCACAGGGCTCGAACGGGCTGACAATCTGGAAATCGCTCATCGACTCGCAGAACAAAATGGGTCCCCACCCTCCGACCCATGTGAATTATACCGAAACTCGTACGCGCGCCGGTTACAGATCGGCGGGAAAGGTGTAACCCCGCCGTCAGGGTCCGGCTGGCTCGGCCGCTCTCGGCTGCGAGGCAACCGGCTGCGACGTGGCCCCACCTTCCCCCAAGCACGCCACCGCCCGCTCGTACAGTTCGTTCAGCTTCGTCTGCCAACGGCCACCATCCAGCTCCGGGTACCAAACCCGCTCCTGACGGATGGCGTTCTCTACCTCCGCCGCCTTTCCGACGCGAAGCATCAGCTCCAAATAGTGATAGCGGGCCTCCCAGTACCGTTCCGGGACCTTCGCCCGCAGCCCTGGGTCACGCAGCATCGCCCCCCAGGCCTCGCGCGCCCTGGCAATCTGCTCGGCCGACGCCTGCTCAGCGAGGGCGGCCGTCAGCAGGAGCGCGTGGAGTCGTTGGTAGTTGCCGTCGCGGGCGTCCTTTTCCAGCAGGCGGGCGACCAGCTCTCGCGCCCGCTCGTACTGCCCGGCCAGATGCCGCATCCGTGCCAGCCCGTACCAGACGGCGTCGAGGTACTTGTGCCGGCTCGGTTCCGCTGCGACCCACGCCTCCAGTTGCTCGAAGGTCGCGACCGACTGTATCGCCAGTTTGCGGGCCGCTTCCTCGTCGCCCGCGCCTTCGAGCCGCTCGACCTCCTCCTGCATTCCCCGCGCGACACCCGCCAGCGTGCCACCGGCCTGCTCCGGCGGTACGGTGCGCAAAAACTGCTCGACCACCCGGGCGGCACTTTCGTATTGGTGCAGGCCGCGATACGCGTTGATCCGAACCGCGAGAACACGGGCCATCTGCCCGCTGCCTGCGTAGCGCTGCTCGAAATCGGCGAGAAGATCGAGCGCCCGCTGATACTGCTCGACGCCAACCGACGCGTGCACCTCCGCCGCGCTGATCAGCGCCGCGCCCGACCATTCGCGGAGGGCGTCGGGCTCGCGGGCCGTGTCTGCCCGCTGGTAGGCTTGGCGCGCGTACGACTTCAACTCGGCCGTGACGCGCTTGGCGCGAGCCCGCAACTGCGACCTCGACAGCGACGCCCGCTCTGCGCCCAACAGCAAGCGAGCGCACAGCGCCCCGCGGTATCGCGCTTCTTCCCATCGCGGCGAATCGGGCGGCACGTTTCCGAACTGCTCGATCGCTTCCCGGTAGCGTCCGCCGGCCTGCAACGCCACCGGCAGCCACCATCTGGCTTCGGCGCGTTTCTCGTGCTCGGGAAAGCTTTGCAAGAGGTTCAATAAGACATCCGCGAGGTGCAGGTAATCCTCCCGCCGCTTGCTTTCATCGGCGATGGTCGCCCAAAGCTGGTAGGCGTAGGAGACGGCCTGGGCGGCTTTCGCGTGGTTCTTGTGGGCGCGGGCCATGCGCTCGAACACCCCCGCCGCCCGGCGCGTCTCCCGGCAGCGATAGTGGCAGACGCCCAGCTCAAACTGGATTTCCGCCGCCAGTTCCGGTACGACCCGCTTGCGGCCTGCCGCCTCCTTCAACCGCACCAGCGCGTGCCGATACCTCTTCTGTCCCGAGTACTGCCGCGCTGAAAAAAGCAGTTCCGCGGCGCTGAGCGTCTCCACGTCCGCGCTGGGGTCGATGGCCTCGGACACAAAAAGCTGCACCAGCGCGGGCCATGAACCGCCGCGCGACGACAGCCGGTTCATCTTGCGGAGCCCGATTTCGCGCACGGTGTCGGCCCTCAGAATGATGGCTTCGCGGGCCGAGCTTTTCTCCGCCGCCTTGCGCAGTCGCAACGCCTCTTGGAGACAACTGTTGGCGTCCCAGAGATGCGCGAGGTTGACGTAAAAGCGGGCAGGCTGGTCTTTGGGATCGAGTGCGTCCGGGTCCTTCTCCACCAACGGGCGGAGGGTGATGCGCGCCTCTTCAAAGCGACCGTTCCTGATTTCACCCCGCGCCCGTTCGTAACGAACCTGGGCGGCGAGCGGCCCGTCGCCGGCATTTCCCAAGGCGAGATCAAAATAGCGCCGCGCCCCGTCGTGGCGCCCCTGCTCGCGCAGCGTCATCGCCAGGCCGAGCAGGCAGCGGATTGCCGTCTCCCCGCTCTGATCGGAGTCCACCAGTTCCTGAAAATCGCGTTCGGCGGCGCGCAGGCCCGCCGCATGCCGCTCACTGTTTTGGGGATCGACGATCCCGATGTAGAGATTGGTCCAGGCGAGATTGAAGCGGATGTCGAGTTGCAGTCGCGGGATGGCGTCATAAACGCCGAGGGCCAGGTACTGTTCTTCGATTTCCTTCGCAAGCTGTCGATCGGCGTTGCGCAGCTCGTCCGCCAGCGGTTCGATCGCCGCGGCGGCCTGCTCGTAGACCTTGCGCGCCTTCAATAGCAGATCGAGCAGCCGCCTGCTCTGGCCGCGCCTGCCCGCGGTGATCTCGAATTCGTCCAGGTCGGCAACCACCCACTTCGACAGGATCATGCCGGCGTACGCGACGCGGGCCGCCGCCGCCTTGACCGTGCGCTGCGCTCTTTCGGCCGCGCGGTCGCGCTCCTGAGCGCTGATCCAGATAAGATAGCGCTGCTCGGCGCCCTTGAAGGCGTCTTGGCGACGGCGATCGTCGCTCATCCGCGCCGCCTTGTTTGTCTGGGCCAGCGCGAGCAGCCGCAACTCTTCGGGCGTGCGGCCGCCACGGAAGCGCGACTGTAGCGCTTCGACCATTCCCTCGCGCACCATTCGTTCAATGTCGCCCCCATTCGTCGCCTCGTCCTGCTGCGCGCCGAGGGGAGCAGGGGCAAGGGTGCACAATACGAGACCGAGCAATACGCGGATTGGGATTCGCGTAGGAGCCTTGCACACAACAAGAGCAGCCGCGGGCTTCAGCCCGCGCGGACAGCCGCGCAGGCTAGAGCCTGCGGCTCGCAAAATCGTGCTGTCAGGCACTCTGGGTATCATCGTTCCGGCGCCCGATCACGGGTCAAGTCGCGTTCCGCCGCCCAGGCTGACCGCGAACTGGACGTTGGTGAACCCGGCGCGGACGGCGACGTCCATCGCCTTGATAACGAAGCGCCAGCGCACGCCGGGCTGCGCCGCAATGATCACCGGGTTTGCCGTGTCGGCACCGGCCGCACGGCGTTGGTCCAGAAAGCCGCTGAGGTGCTCAAAGGTGTTGCCGGGCAGCGGCTCTCCCATGACGTAGATGTTGCACGCCCGGCCTCCGTCCACCTCTTCGAGCGCGATCTTGACCGAGGGGATGATCTCGATCGGCGTGCCTTCACCCGGGCCGCTGCGCGGGTCGAGGTCGGTTTGCAGTACGCCCTCCTTGGCCAGTTCGAGCGACGCGCCGAGCAGGAAGAACACCAGGATCACCATGATCACGTCCACCATGGGCGCGAGGTTCGGGATGCGTTCGCCCGCCGGTGCGGGCAATCCGCGTCTCATACCCCCTCCTCCGGCTCCTGGCCCGCGCGGGCGCTGAAGACGACCTTGCCGATCTTCGCCAACCCGCAACCGCGCAGGACTACCTCGACGTGACCGTAGGCAACCGCCTCATCGGCGCGAATTACGCAGCGCAGATCGGCGTGGTGCGCTGCGGCGCGCTTGGCGCGCGTTTGCAGGTAGCCGGCGAGCTCAGCCGGCGCAAGCGTGCGTTCGGTAATCCGGCGGCCGTCCCAAGCCTCCACGACGTATTCGGCCCGGAGGGGGTCGTCGGCCATTGGTCGGACGTTGATCACGACGCGGGGCCCCAGCTCGCTGCGTCCGACCTCCAAGGCTGCCTGCGCATAGGGCAGATTCAACGGGCGGTGCTGGGCATCGACCAGCTTGCTGGCCAGCAGGAAGAAGATGATCAGGCACATCATTACGTCGACCATCGGCGCCAGGTTCAGCGTCATGCCCACAGGTTTTGGTGGTCTGAAAAGCACGCAGTCACGCTCCGCACCGGCTGGCACGGGCATCTTGCCCGTGTTCACACCGGCGAGACGCCGGCGCCACCCGGGATTCCTGGGGCGCTACGACCCCGTCGTACGCGGCGGCATCGCCGGGGTTGGCGGTGGCGACGAACTGGGTGCCGCCGCCCGCGCGGACGAACCGGCTGCCGCCGGTCGCGCCGGTTCCACACCGTGTGGAACTGCCGGCACCGGCCGGAAGTATTCCAGCAAATCAAGCACCTGCACGGTCGCCTGCGTCGTGAACGCGTCGACCCGATTCCGACACACCCCGAAAAAGCCCAGACCGACGATCGCCAGCCCCAACCCCAGCAATGTATTAACCAGCGCCAGGGCGATTCCGATGGCCAGTCCGCCGGCATCCGTGCCGGCCACGCCCCCGCCCTGCCCCAGCGCGCCAAACGCGATGATCATCCCGTAGACCGTGCCGAGCAGGCCCATCAGCGGCCCCAGGTTGCCAAAGATGTTCATGTACTCGACCTTGCGGAACATCTGCCCGCTCAGCTCGCCCGACTTCTCAAGGGCCGCATCGTGCATCGCGTCGAACCCGTGCCGGGCATGCTCTAGTGAGGCGGTCATCACGCGCGCGAAGAAGGTGGAACTTTTGCGCATCCTTTCGAGACACTCGCGAAAGTTACGGCGTTCGATCAAATACTTGGCTTTCCTGACCTGTTCGGTCGGCGCAGTCGTGACCGGACGAACGACGATGAAGTGCTCGACGATCAGCGCGATCGTCACCAGCGAGCCAGCCAGGATGAGATATGCCGGCCACTGGATCCCGTCACGCACCACCTGCCACATCGAGCGCGTCTCGGGCGGTGTTGCGGTGACAACCTGTGCCAGCGCCGTCGCCGCGGGCACGATTACGAAGCACAGCGCCAAGCTCCGTAGCACGCTTGTCATGAAGTCGTCCTCTCGTATCTGACCGCCTGATACGCCGGCGTTCGTTCGTCGCTCATGCTCGCGTCAGTTCCCTGTCACCAGTCGCACGAATCGGAGGAGCGAGGCATGCCTCAACGCCCCAGGTCCGCCCCCGTGACGATCTTTGTCTTGCCGCCGCTCTGGTCGGCGATGCGCTTGAGCCGGCGGGCGCCGTCGGTCAGCCGTGGCAAGCCACTGGTATCCTGTAGCAACAGTTCGTCGAAAACCAAACAATGGATCTGGGCGCAGCTCCTTTTGTTGGCCTTGGCGATCTCAGCGACGACCTTGTCATCAAAATAGCCGTCGGAGAAGAAAAAGACGGCGTCGGGCTTGAGGGCGAGGGCCCGTTTCATCGCTGGCAACGGCTGGGTCGAACCCATGGGAGCTTTACGATCGATCCAGGCGAAAAACTTGCGTTTCGCGTCCGGCGTGCCGATCTGAAGCTCAGGCGCGAAGGCTTCGGTCTTGAAGTGCTCGGCTCGTTGATCCCCGGTGCTATAAAAGATGAAGACGGCAAACAGTTGCCTGCTGGTGAGCTTTCCGATCGAGCGCTTGAGTTCGCGCTTGAGGTCGTCGACGGCGACGATGATCGAGCCGGAGAAGTCGACCACATAGGCAAAGGTATTGCCGCTGGCGTTGACATTCCAGACGCCGGCCTTTCCGAGGCCGGAACCGGTACCGAACCCGCGGCCGAACCCGCCGCCCCCGCCTCCGCCGGCCCCTTCGCCGATGCCGAGGACCCCGGAGCGACCGCTCTCGCCGATGCCGAATCCGCCACTGCCCAGTTCGCCGGGGAGGGCACTCGGCTCGCGGCGGGCCAGCTCATTCAGGTCCGAGCGGTCGACCAGCTCGCTGAAACGGAATGGGTCCACATCGGCAGCTAGGTCCGGTTCGGTCAGATCGAGCAGGTGCTCGCCGGGCCACTTCAGCCCGTCACTGAACTCACTCCTGGAACTGTCCCTGATTTCAACCTCGTACTCGGCGAGGTCGAGCCCGCTGCCGCCGAACACCTGCCACGATCGTAGCGCGAGGCCCGCGAACAAGAGCACGTGCACGAGCAGGCTGACCGTCAGGGGCACGCCCAGGTGCACGAGCCAACGGAAGTACGGATTGCGCAGCTCGCGATCCGCCAGCGGTTCCGGTTCCGGCGCTCGGGCCGGTCGTCGTGTTCTGGCGGTTCGCTCGGATCCTCGTGGCACGTCAGTTTTCCAGGCGTGTCGCGGCCGGCGGCGCGGGGCGGCTACTTTGGTGTGGCCGGCGGTGCGGCGCCGCCGGAAGCCGTCTGCACATAGCGCATCCGCATCTCATACAGGACCTGATCGA
This sequence comes from Phycisphaerae bacterium, assembly GCA_046758265.1. GTDB lineage: Bacteria > Planctomycetota > Phycisphaerae > UBA1845 > Fen-1342 > JALSRY01. The sequence continues at coordinate 2,324 of JBHHZX010000053.1, read as the reverse complement.
GCAGCTTCTTCTCTTCGTCGGTCAGGTTGTTCTTGGTTTTGTCTTCCAACATCTGGAGCATGTCGACGTAGTGCTTGGCAACCTCGAGGCTGGGGGGGATGCGCTCGCCGCCGGGACCGCTCACGCCACCCAGTCCCACCATGACCTGCATCGCGATCATGTTAATCAACTCGGCGAAGGTCGGCTCGGGCAGCGGCTCCTGCTTGACGGTCTCCTGCGCCAGCCGCTCCTTCTCCTGCTTGGCCTCCGCCTTCCAGTCGTCGTCAACGATGATCTTTTTCTCTTCCTCAGCCATCGCTCACCTCTGCGAAGCGTACTCACATTCGCAACCACCCCGGTTGAGTATTGTACCCGTTTGGCTCAACCGGCGGCGGCCGCCGCCTTGTTCTTGGCCGCTTTTTCCCGCGACTGTTCCTCCGGCGGCTGCCAGATCTTCGCGCGTGGTGAGCGCGGCGGCATTCGCCGCAGCACCAGCAGTCCGATCAGGCCCGCCAGCGTCATGCACAGGGCCAAGAACTGTGAAATCGTAAACACGCCGACGGTGTCGATCGGGTTGTCGGCGCGGATGACCTCCAGCAGCCAGCGCGACACCGGCTCGACCAGCAGCAGCGTACAAATTACCTGCCCATCGCGCGTCCGCCGCCAGTAGAGCGCATTAAGGAACAGCGCGATCAGCAACGCCGTGACCGTGGAATAAGGTTGAGCGGGGTGTACCGGCAGCGCGCGTGAGGCATCAGCCATGGCGCGCAGCTCGGCCACACTCAGCCCATACTTCTTCATGTTCGCGCGGACTAGAGGAAACTTGCTTTCCGCTTTCCGGAGCTTGCGCTCCAGCTTTGCTTGTTTGGCGCGCAACTCCCGTTGCTGTGTCGGGTCGTCGATGACCGCCAGCTCCGCCTTGCACGTGTCCAACTCTTGGCGGGCGGCCGCTTCCGCTGCAACGGCCCCCTCGATGTGCTCGTCCGATGTATAGAGAAATTCACGCAGCAGGGGCGTGACGAGCCCGGGAGCATGCGCATAGAGCAACTCTTCGCGCAGTGCGGCTCCGGGCATCTTCTCGTTCCATTGGTGTGACGCGGCGTTGCTGCCGAATGGAAAACGCACGGCCCACGGCAGATCGCAGGTGCTCCCGAAGCAGCACCCGTTCAGAAAGCAGCCGATTCGGCCGATGGCGAGGCCCAGCCCGGCGGAAGGGGCGATGATATCCAGGTACCAGCGGAGCGAGACTTTTTCCCGCCAGCGCAGCCAGGCCAGAGTGACGACCATGGTCAGGGTGAACCCGCCGTAGAACTCCAGCCCGCCCTTTCTGATGTCGATGATGGCAATGACTGTCCCCAGAAGGCCGCGTCCCGCGTACTGGTCCCAGTAGTGGACAACGTACATGACCCGACAACCGAGGACGCCGGCGATCAGCGCGATGAAGCCGCAGTTAAGGATGACATCCGGATTGGCGCCCGACTTCATCGCCCGCCGGGCCGCCCACCAGATCGACACGAACAGCCCCAGCATGAGCATCACGCCGTAGCCGGGGACGTCCCAATTGATGCCCGGTATCGTGAAAAGGACGGGTTTCATGACGGCCTGGCCTACCTCCAGCAATCGGCGGTCACCGATCGGAACGTCGAATGTTAGTCCGGTGCGCGGCGGGGGTCCACTTGCAGGTTGTCGATCAGCCGCGTCGAGCCGATGCGCAGCGCCAACGCGATGAGCACCCGCCGCTCGATCCGTTCCGCCGGCTGCATCGACTCGGGGTCAACCACGCTGATGTAGTCGATGCGGGCCGGGCCGGCCTCATCGATGATCCGCCGCATCGCGCCGACCACGGCCGTCGCCTTGGTTTCCCCGCGCTCGATCAGGGCCTTCGCCTCGCTCAGCGACCGGTACAAGCACCGCGCCTGCACCCGCTGCACCTGGTTGAGATAGGCGTTGCGGCTGCTGACCGCCAGCCCGTCCGCTTCTCGGACGGTCGGACAACCCACCACCTCGATCGGCAGGTCCAGGTCGCGCACCATCCGCCGAATGGCGGCGAGCTGCTGGGCGTCCTTCTGCCCGAAGTACGCCGCGTCCGGCTGGACAATGTTGAACAGCTTGGTGACGACCGTGGTGACGCCGGCGAAGTGACCGGGGCGGTGCGGCCCGCAGAGGGTTTCGGTCAACCGGGCGACCTGGACGGTCGTCGCCGACTCGGGCGGATACATTTCCTCCACGGGCGGGATGAAGACGAGGTCAACGCCGGCCTTTTCGCACGTCGCCAGGTCGCCGGCCTCGTCGCGCGGGTAACGCCTAAAATCGTCATTGGGGCCGAACTGTGTCGGGTTCACGAA
>JBHHZX010000052.1:0-15300 GCA_046758265.1 Phycisphaerae bacterium | reverse complement strand
CCGCCCACTGAGCTTCTTTGGACCAGCTACACAGGATATGGACTGACCGTGGCGACTTCTTCCCCGTTTTCCGAATCGGAGTACTACGCGCCTGCAGAAACGGACGAGCATCGCGGGGTCGTGCTGCCGGCGCGCTTTGGCTCTGCCGCCGACGAGTACCGGGTGGCGAGCGAGCGCGTCGCTCTGTTTGAGCGCAGTGACCGTGGGCTGCTGATCGTGACCGGTGCCGATCGCAAGGAGTGGCTGCACAACATGGTGACCAACGCCGTCAAGACGCTCGACGAGAACCTGGGCAACTACGCTTTTGCGATTGACGTGAAAGGCCGCGTCCAGTTCGACCTCAACATTCTCAACCTTCGCGAGGAGCTGTGGCTCGACATCGATGCGCCAACGGTCGGGACGGCTCAAGCCCACTTCGATCGATACTTGCTGAATGAAGACGTGCAGATGCGCGACGCGACCGCGCGGTTTGCCCGGCTGGGTTGCTGCGGTCCCCGGGCCGCCGAGATCGCCGGACGGCTGGGAATCACGAATTTCCCGGCGATGGCCGCGCTGTCGAGCTTCGGCCTGAATGACGGCAGTACTCGATTCGTACGCCACGACTTTGCGGGCCGGCCAGGCTTCGAGCTGATCCTGCCGCGCGTCCACGCTACGGCCTGGTGGCAGCGGCTCGTGCGTGATTGGGGCGTGTCGCCGGCCGGACACCGCACGCTCGACGTCTTGCGGATCGAAGCGGGCATCCCCTGGCTTCACCGCGATATCGACAACACCGTTCTACCGCCGGAAACAGGGCAGGTCGAGCGTGGCGTCAGCTATCACAAGGGGTGCTACCTGGGGCAGGAAATCATCGAGCGTATGCGCTCGCGTGGCTCGCTGGCGCGCCGGCTGGTGCGCGTGCATGCCGACGAGGGCCAGGGACTCAAGCTACCCGCCCGGTTGCGTCAGAACGACTCCGAGGTTGGCCGCGTTACCTCGCTCGTCTGGCATCCCCTGACCGAGATGTGGGTGGGCCTAGGGTATCTCAGAACCAAGGTCACGGAGATGAGCGGTATCACCGCCGGCGAGCCACCGCGTGCGATCCACGTCGAAGCTGCTTAGAATAGAAGCAGGTGGCGAGGCGGGCGGGGGCAGTAGCCCAAGGGCAGAGGCAAGGGATTTAAAATCCCTCCAGTGCGGGTTCGAATCCCGCCTGCCCCAGTAGCGTCGCCGCTCGGGGGAGGCCGCCAAATGCGAAGGAGCGAGGCAACCATGAGTGATGCACCGCAGGCCAACTCGGACTTGTACGAACGTGTCGCCCAGGTCATCGACAGCATCCGCCCGTACATTCAGGGTGACGGCGGAGACATTGAGCTCGTCGCCGTCGAGGACGACGGGACCGTCAAGGTGAAGCTGAGCGGTGCGTGCTCGGGTTGCCCGCACGCCGCCATGACGCTCAAGATGGGCATCGAACGCGCCCTGCGCCAGCACGTCCCCGAAATCCGCGAAGTCGTTCACGTCGGATAACGGCTGCGGCACGAGACTGGATCAACCCAGTCGGTACAACGGCTTGAACTTCGCGTGCAAGTAATCGATGAACGCTTGGTGCGACAGCTCACGTCCGCTCACCCGCTTGATCAGTTCGCTCGCTCGATAGCGCTTCCCGTGACGGTGCACGTTCTCACGCAGCCACTCGCGGAGCGGGAGCAGCTCGCCGCGCGCGATCTGCTCTTCCAGCTCCGGCAGCGCCCGCCGGGCCGCCGCGAAGAACTGGGCCGCATACAGGTTCCCCAACGCGTACGTTGGGAAATACCCGAAGATCCCCATGCTCCAGTGAATGTCTTGTAGGCAGCCCCGAGCGTCATCCGGCGGCGTGATCCCCAGCAGCTCCTTCATCCCGGCGTTCCAGGCCGCGGGAATGTCTCTGATCGCGATCTCGTTTTGCAGCATTTTTCGTTCGAGGTCGAACCGCAGCATGATATGCAGTCCGTAGGTCACTTCATCCGCCTCGACCCGTATCAGCGACGGCTCGACGGTGTTGACAACGAAATGCCAGTCGTCCAGCGCCACGTCCGCCAGCGACGGAAAGGCTGCCTGCAACTGCGGATAAAAGTGTTGCCAGAAGGCGCGGCTGCGCCCGACCTGGTTTTCCCACAGCCGCGACTGCGATTCGTGAATCCCGAGCGAGACCGACTGCGCCATGGGCGTGCCGGCGTGTGCCGCGTCCAGCCCCTGCTCGTACAGCGCATGGCCCGCTTCGTGCATCACGCCGAACAGCGACATCGGCATGTAATGCTCGTCGTAGCGCGTGGTGATGCGCACGTCACGGGGTGACATGCCGGCGCAAAATGGGTGCGCTGAAACGTCGATGCGAGCGGCCTGGAAGTCCAGGCCCATCGCTTCGACGATGCCTCGATTGAACGCCTCCTGGCGTTCGCGCGGGCATTCGCGCTGGCGGATCGACGTGTCCGGCTGCCGCGGGGCGTCTTTGATGGCGGCGACCAGCGGAACCAACTCCGCCTTGACGCTCTCGAAGACCTCCTGCACCTGGGCCGCCTTCGCACCCGGCTCGTACTCATCCATCAGGGCGTCGTAGGGCTCGGTGGTCCAGCCGATCAGGTCGGCGACCTGCCGCTTCAAATCGAGCAGCCGTTCGAGGTGCGGCGCGAACTCTGAAAACTTTGACTCCTGCCGGGCCTCAACCCACGCGGCTTTCGCCAGCGTGCTGGTCTTGGCGATGTCCTGCACGAGTGACTTGGGCAGCTTGATCGCCCGGCCGTACTCGCGGCGCACCTCGCGCACGTTGGTCGCCACGACGAAATCGTCGTCGCGGCCTTCGCTTTCCAGCCGCGCCAGCAGGTCGCCGAGCTCGTCGGCGGTGAGCTTTTCATGGGAGAGCCCCGCGATCAGGGCGAGTTGGTTCGCGCGGTCTTCGGCGCCCCGTTTGGGCATGTACGTTTCCTGGTCCCAGTCTAGCAGCGCTTCGATGGCGCGCGACGTCTGGAGCTCCTTCACCCGCTCGATGAATTCAGCATAGGTTGCACTAGCCAAGTTCATTCCTCCGTTGCCGGGCGTCGATTTTTTCAGTCCGACAAAGAGCCGCGCGGTCAGCATCCGTCGGCAGCCTTACTTTTACGGGGGAATCGACGCTCAGTCGAGGCCTGGTCTTCCGGGTTTGCCCCTTTGGGGGCGGGTCCCGAAAGTACGTGGACGCGCGGAGCATGGCCACGCAAGCGAGGCCATGGCACCCAGCCAGGACGGGACGGCCGGCGCGGGGCCGGTCGTTATAGACGACTATTCAGGTTTGCGTGGCCCAGCGTGCAGGTCGAGCTGCCGCCGGAGGTCGACCGCCAGGCTGGCGTTGTTCTGGGCAACCAGCTTTCCGGTCAGGCGGGCGGCGCCGAGCAGTTCCGGGGCATCACCGGCCTCTGAATCCAGCCGCAGTCGAGCGATTTCGATTTCGGCAATCAGCTCGTCACTCACGCGCCGCCTCTTCGGGTAGACGAAACCTGTTCCAGAGTAGACGGCCACTCCCGAGTCGGTCACGATCGCATAGCGAATGATGGCGTCAACCGTAGTGGGATTGTCGAACGTCTTCCCCGGTCGCGGCTTCCAGAACAAATGCACATGCAACAACTGGGTTATCGTGCCGCCAGTTCCATCTTCAGGGGTGTGCGACGCGCGGCCCACGACGTGGTAATCACCGCCGGGGCCGACGTAATAGGCGCAGTCTGCCAAAGCGACCTCATATGTCTCGGGAAAGTAGGGGTCTTTGTAGGAGGTGAGCTCCAGAGCGGCGCTGGGACGCGTACAGCCCAGCAGCACTACCGACGGCGTCGCCCACACAACGAACAGCAACCGGGGTCGTAGCTGCCGGCGGTCACTCATCGTCCGCGAGCGATGTTGTCTTGGGCCTGCCGCCCGACGGCTCGGGCTGTTCGATTCCGAGCAGCGAGAGGGCGTCGCGCTCGACGATGCCGCGCAGTTGCTGGCGTGGGATCACGATAAGATTGGTCCCCGCGCTGAGCTGGTTGACCGAGTACAGCGCCTCGATGCACTCTGCCGGCGAGCGATGCGGGAAATCGCTGCCGAACAGCAGCTTATTCATTACGCTATACTCATATGCCGGCACCAGCGCGTGGTAGCTGAGCCAGGCGTGTCGCAGCAAGCCGGCCACGTCCGCAAAGACGTTGGCGTGCTTGGCGAGCACCACCACCGTCTCGTGGATCCACGGATAGCCCAGGTGCGACACGACAATCCGCAGCTCCGGAAACTCGCGGGCCACCTCGTCCAGCAGCAACGGCCGGGCAAACTCCATCTTCGCCGCCGCGCTGCGATGATTCTGCTCGAACAAAACCGGCATGCCGCGGCGCTTGCACTCGCCGTAGAGCTCCATAGCGCGGGTGTCGGCGGGGTGAAAATTCTGTAACCCCGGCGAAACCGTGACGCCTTTCAGGCCCAGCTCCTCCTGCGCAGTGGACAACTCGTCCAGCCAGCCGTCCTCGGTCGGGTCAATCCCGGCGAAGCCGATCAGCTTCGATGAGTACCGCCGCACATAGTCCGAAACGTAGCGGTTCGAGATCTCCGCCTGCAGATAGTTGCTTTTGAATCCCAACACGATGGCCCGGTCGACCGGGTCCACGGCTTCGAGATGCCGCGCCGAGTCCGCCTGCACCGCCTCTTCGGCGATTCCCGCGCTAACCGCGCCAAACTCCGCGCTGGAATCCCATGTCTGCGTGTGACAGTCAACGATCATGCCAATCAGTTCTCGCTGCGCCGAAACTGCCGGCCGTCCAACCACGCCACGGGTCTTTATGACCGCGCAAGACCCGATCGGTCCAGCATCCTACTGGCGCCGCCCCGACGCGGTCAACCCTTCGGCGGGGGGCCATCGTCACCCCCTCTCGAGCGGAGCTGGGCGAATCCCCGCCAACGCCGGGCAAGGGATGCGAAGGGCTGTTTCCACGGCGCGCGACCAGCGAATCACACGCGTACATGCGACCAGCGCAGGATTTCATCGTACCCATCCCATGTGTGCTAAGACGCGCCGCACAACGCCTCTGAGTCCGTAAGAAGCGACAGAGGGGCAGCGCTTGAGCGCGAAAGCCTCCAGCTCGTTCAGTCAGCAGCGACCCGGGAAAGGATTTCTCGTGCCGCCGGCACGTCGGCGACCACGTGCAGCCCGACCGCATCAGGCTGCGCCCGCCGTACGTGATCGATTACGGGCCGCCACGCGTTGCCAAGTACGATCAACGGACGTTCGCCGCGCAGCAACCCCTTGTTCAGCAGCTCCCACACCAGCGCCAGTTCGACGAGCGTGCCGGTGCCGCCCGGCAGCACAACGTACGCCCGACCGAGCCGAATCAGCGTCTGCAGGCGCTGGAAGAGGTCGAAGGTGGGAATCTCCTGGCGGATGTAGGGGTTGGCAGCGCTGCGTGAGAAGCGCGTACACGTTACGCCGATCGTGTGCCCGCCGGCTTCCAGCGCGCCCCGGGCCGAGGCCTCCATCGTCCCGCCGTAACCGCCGTTGCAGAGTGTCAAGCCAAGCTCAGCGATGGCGCGGCCCAGTTCGAACGCGGTCTGGTAGAGCTTTTCGAGCGGCTCGGCCTGTGAGCTGCCGAACACTGTAACAATGTTTTTCTTCATGGACGGCGACTCCCACGGCGCGCGCCGCTGCGTGAGCCGAAAATGGCGCGATGTTGCCAGTTTACCCGTCCGATGTGCAAATGCCGACCGCGCTGGCGGAAACCGGACGCGCCGACATAGACTCTACGGGACGCAATTGTCCGGGAGCCCGAAATGCGCGTTCGCCCAGGTGGCGGTCTGATGCTCGGAGTGATTAGCGTGGTGCCGCTGCTTGCACCAGCGCCGGCGTTGCTCGCGCTCGTGCAGGAAACGTCCGGCACGCAGACGAGCCGAGATCCGGATGCGATTGAGAAACTGCTCGACGGACTCGGCGACGAGCAGTACATCCGCCGGGAGCAAGCGACGCGGCAGCTCTTCGCCCGTGGGCCTGAGATCGCGCCGCGTTTGCGTGCCCGGCTGGCACGCGAGACCGATCCGGAGATCCAGCATCGGCTGCGCTACATTCTTGAGAACATCGTCCCGCCGCAACAAGCGGCACTGCTGGTGCGCACCGCCGCCGAAACCGATCTGCAACCCGGGATGGTCATCACTCACGCCAATTCCCGCCGCGTGCGAAACCAGGCGGAACTGCGGCAGCAATTCGTCGGCGCGCCGCAGGGTTTGGTGCTGCGAGTCCGGGGACCGTTCGGACCACAGGAAATCGGCCCTGTCGAGATGAAGCAGCTAACCGAGCTGTGCGACTACGTGGCCCCGCGGGGCGAGGTGTTGGCGCGGGCCGTGCGCCTTTACGCCACGGGCCTGGCGGAGGAGGCCTATCGAGCCCTGCATGAATTGACGGAGCCGATTGCGGAAAACGAGCTGTCGGAACCGCTACGGGCGCGCATCGCCTACACCGCCGGTGACGGCGCTACGGCCTTCGGACTCATGGCCGGTCACGCGGAGAGCGTTCGCGCCACCGGGACGGACTGGAGCAGTCCCTCCGATCTGGACCTGCGCGGGCCCGGCAAGGCGCCGTTCCATATGGAATGGGTTGTGGCGACCCGAGCGGGGCCAGACTTTTACGCCACCAACAACGACCCCGACTTGCGCGTGCAGCGCATCCTTTTGCCGGCCCACCGCTTCGCCGACGCCCTGAAACACGCCGCCAGGTATTGGTGGCAGCGCTTCCGCGGCGAGCTGGCGGGTGACGACGACTTCAACCGCGTGGCGGGCAACCAGTTGGCCGTTGCCGCCTGGATGCTGTACGGGATGGATCTGCGCTCGGAATGCTGCCGGCTGATCGAGCCGCGGAGCGTGATTCTGCGGCGGTCGCCGCGCGGGACGCGGAAGTGGATCCGGGTGGAGACGGAGGCGTGGCTGCCGTTCCTGGCGGGGGATGCGGAGGCGGCGCTGGACGTTTTTTATGAGGACGCGCTGGAGGTGCTGCGACATCCGCCAGGCCCGGCCGACAGCAGCGTTCTGACCCGCAACCCGCGGGTGGCGGCCCGGGTAGCGTTTTTCCTGTATCAGGCTAGGGAGCGGTCGGCACGGAGACCGGCCGCTACGGTCGAAGAACGGCCGGCACGGAGACCGGCCGCTACGCTCGAAGAGCGGATTGAGGACGGGCTGAGGGCCGTCAGTCATCACACCCATCCGGCGCTGCCCGACTACCTGGACTGGATGCTGTACGCGCTGCAAGAAAGAACCAACGATGTAATCCGGCGCGACCTGCAAGCGGCGCTGCCGCAGCTTCCGGACGAAAAGGTGTTGCCATATGCCCGGGCGGTGGCCTTGCTGGAATACGTGCAGCGCAAGCCGGATCAGGAGGTGCTGCGTACCGCGCGGCGGCGGGTGTTGAACTCGGCCGGCACGGAGACCGGCCGCTACGAGTCGGAGCAGCGCGACGTGTCGCTGGCGATCGTTGACGCGCTGCTTGATTTGGCCGCGGGCCGCCCGAACGAGGCGCGCCGGAGACTGGCGACGAAGAACGGCCGGCACGGAGACCGGCCGCTACGGAAGTTTCGCGAACGCGTCCAGACAGCCGCCCTGTGGCATACCGCCGCTTTCGTGAGCAGCCCGCCCGCGTCCGCCGCCAACCATGCGCTGCTGCGACAGGCGGCGCTGGCGGTTCCGATGGGGCTGGAGCGGGAGCATTGGCTGATTCTCAGTCGCGACCGCCGCCTGATGCGTTTCGACGCACCGGCGAGTCTGTTGACCGCGCTGCCCAAACCCACGCCGTCGTGGTTTCCGAACCCGCTGACGTGGCCGTGGATCGGACGGGAAGAAAGCAGCGGTCGCACCTGGGTCTACTGTCGCCGCCGCGTGATTGAGATCGACCGCGCTGGGAATGCCGACGGACTGCGGCTCAATCTGAGGACCGAAGATATCCCCGCGTTCGACCGCTATGTCGGCCCGCGTTTCAGCCAATTCGCCGAGGCCGTTGCCGCCGTAGAGCTTCAGCCCGGCGAAAACAGCGAGTTCCTGCGCTGCGAGATCAAGGCCCACAGTGAGTACTGCGCCGACCCGGATCTGCAGGAAATCGGAATGATTCAGTCGCTTCGGCAGGCGCCGCAGGTCGTCCATGTTGCTCTGCGTGGCGGGCCGCACCTGCTCATCGATACGGCCAGTGGAAGATCGTGGACCTCGCTCTGGATCCAGGATCAGCTCGGGCTGGAAACGCCGCCGGAGTTCTTCGCCCAGGCGCTCTGGGAGCCCGCCGCCGACGGATCGCCGGTCGTGATGCTGATGAGCGACCAGGGGTTGATCCGCTTCGAGCTCGGTGCGGAGCAACTAACCCGCATTGCCCTGCCGGGTTCCGACCCTTACCCGCCGCTGGTTCCCGAATCGACGCCCTACGTTCGGCGGGATCCGCGCTACGTGTATTGCGCGCGGCTGCCCGAAGACGGGGGGCAGGTGTTTCGCGTGACGCTGGCTGACGGGAGCGCCGAAGAGGTGGATATGGTCAACGAGGCGCTGCCGGCCCACTACTACGACGTCCGTTTGCGCGCCGAGATTCGCGCCGCGCTCAACCGAAGCTTTAAGGAGGCGCGCTTGCCCGACGTCGAAGCGTTCATCGCCGACGCGGCCGAGACGGTCACACGCTGGGCGCAAGAGCAGCAGACACGGCCATGACGCCGTACGCACTAACGTGCGACGATCATCCGACCGATCTTGAAACGCCGAACGCGTGTCTTGGTTGCAGCCGCGACAAGGCGTCGGACAGCGACGACCAGCCGCTGGAAGAGGGAGCGGAGGCAAGGGCTGGCCACAGCAACCCAAGACGTCGCCGCGACCTTCTTGCCGGCCGTACTTGAGACCTCATTTGCCGTCCTCCTGTACGAAACGCGTTTCCGCAGCCACAATAGAAGGGCACTGTGATGCTGCGGTGGGTGCGACTGACCATCGTTGCGATCTGACAACGAATGAAGGAGCGAAGCGTGGTGACATCTCCCGAAGGACCCGACACCGCGAACACCGCTGGTGCCGACGACGCTGTCCGAACGAACCAGGCCCCCCCATCAGCCGAACCGCCACCTCGGAAAGGACTGAAACGCAAACGTAAGAAGGGAATTCATGAGGTCGTCTTCATTACCTACCCGAAACTACTCTTTATCTGGCCGCTGATCTTGGCCGGGCTGGTCTTTTACTACCCGCTCGGCAAGCCGCACGAGCCGATTTCGGCCGTGGTCTCCGACTACGAGGCGGCGCAGGCGAAACAGGCTGACGAAGCAGCGCCGGCTGACACGCAGCCGGCTGAAGGCGCTTCGACGAAGCTCGCCAACCCGTTCGTAAGCCGTCGGCTCGAGGTCCTCGGCTGGATCTACATCTGGATCGCGGTGCTCGTGCTGTTGACGCTCGGCGTTGACGTCGGCCGGAACCAGGCCGTTTTCTGGGTTGTCTGTGTCGTGGCGGTCTGGGCGCTCGGGTTATGGCTGCACGACGCGAAGGGCTTTACGGTCTTCGGTGACATCCATCGCTGGTTCGCCAACCGGGACGTGCAATACAACCGCAGCTTCGCGCTGGCGCTAAGCATCATCATGTTGGTGCCTTACGTGATCATGCTGATCTATGCCCGCCTCAATGATCGCTGGCGGATCACGCACAACGAGTTCGAGCACTATTCGCTCGGCAAAATGGACGATTCGCTCGGCCGCGGAGCCAAGACCATCCGCACCAGCTTCCCAGACGTGTTCGAGCTGCTGCTTGGCCTGGCGGGCACGCTGGTCGTCTACAACGCCACCGGCACCAGGGAACTCCGCTGCATCCCGCACGTCATGTTCCTCCCCTTTGTCCGCAAGCGCCTCAACCGCATTCTGGAAAGGACGGCGATCACGGCGGCGGCGATGGAAGATGATGACGAGGACGACGACGACGCGTAGCGCCCTATATCCTAAGCCGACATGAGCCCTGTAGCGGCCGACGTCCCGTCGGTCGAGCCAACCCACGCGAGTTCGAAGCTTGATTCGTGTTACGCTCGGGCGGCGAGATCGCGGCACGCTGGGCGCTACATCCCAAACGTCCGAGACGGGGCCCGGAGGCTACATTTCACCGGCCGCAAGCCGGTGCCACACCGGATTCGACGTCCGGCATGGGGCCTGACGGCACATCTGACCGGTCGGAGACCGGTCCCACAGCCTACCTCGCTTGCGCTTCGGGCGCGGATTCCGTCCGTCAGTGCGTCAGGGCGTAGAGGACGACGTTGGCTGTCAGCTTGCGGGCGTCTTCGTCCAGGTAGCCGCGGCAGTTGTAGCAGACGTGGCCGTCGAGGCCGCAACCGATCGAGTACGGGCTGTAGACTAACGCCAGACGGCCCTCGAGCTCCAGGCCCCACAGCTCCGGCTTGCGCAGCTCGGGGTTCTCGGCCAACGCGGCGGGCTTGTAGCCCACGGTTTCGAGCCGGAAGCCCGGCTCGCCGCGGTGGATCGGATGGTTGTCGGGCAGGCGTTTGAGCTCGCTACGGGGGAACGCGCGTTTGACCAGCGCGCGGAACGCGCTGTCGAACGCCGCGCGGCCGCAGCAGGCCTCGGCCAGCAGGAACCCGCCGCGTTGCAGGTGGGCGGCCAGTCCCGCGATCTCGCGGTCTGACAGGCCGAAGCCGTAGTGCCCGGTCATGAACAGAAACGGGCAGGTATAAAGGTCATTGTCGGTCAGCCGCACCGGCTGGTAGCGCGTCACGACGTCGAGGTGCACGTTGTCGCGCAGAAACTCGGCGAAATGCACCAGGGCCTGTGGGTCGGGCCGCCAATCCCCGTCGTAGACCAGTTGCCCCAGGCGTAGGGCGTCGCCGGCCGGCGGCCCGGGCGGGAGTTGCTGTTCTTCGGGCAGAATGATGACGTCGAGGCGGTCGCGCAGCGCCTGGCGGCCGATGGCGAACGCCGCGATATTCGTCCCGAGCCTGAGGGCCTGCTCGCTGAGCACTGGAAGATCGCCCTGCTCCCAGAGGCACGACAGATCGTTGGGGCTGTAAAGGACGCTGGTGCGGCAGCCGATGTCCAAGCCCATCAGTCCCGCCGGCTTGAGATCGTAAAAAGCGCTGTAGACCGGGTGCCCCGGGTCGAGCTCGCGGAGCGGGACGGCGGGAAACGTATCGGCGACGAATTGCTCGAAGCCCGCGCGGAACTCCTCGCGTCCGCAGCAGGCCTCGGCAAGAAGTGTTCCGCCCTGCTCGATGTACCTGCGGATCTTGTCGCGCTGCCGGACGTTCCACCGGGGGAACTCGTGGCCGTGGAAATAGAGCAGGGGGGCCGCCAGCCATTCTTCCAGCGGGGCGTCGAATTCGATCACCTGCCACGCCGTGGGCTCGCCGAGCTTATCACCGATGAAGGCGGTGAGGTGCTCGAGGTCGTTGCGGTCGGGGTTCCAGGATTCGTCGCGTGACCATTTGAGTTTCTGGACCAGCAGTGGCTTGCGGCCCTTGGCCAGGAACAGCACGCCGAACGCCGTGTCCACCAGGCTGTTGCCCCAGGTGCCGTCGCGGTTTTGGGCCCGCACCAGGTATTCGGCCCCTTCGCGATACCAGTCGTGCCGGCCGAAGTAGCGCCGGCCGGAGAGGATGCCGCAGCGTTCGACGGCGTAGAGCCAATAATAGAGCCAGCGGGTGCCGTGCTGCGGGTTTTCGTCGGCCCGAAAGTTGCGCCTCAGCCAGTCCAGGGCGTTGATGAGCGGACGGCTGCCTTTGTACTTGCCACAGCCGGGGGCCGCACCGTCGCGGAAGCCGCGTTCCTGCGGCGTGGCGGTTGAGCTGCCGAGGATAATCAGGTCGGCGGCGCCGGCGGCGGTCATGCTGCCGTAACTGTTGCCGGTGTGTCGATAGGCCCAGCCGCCGTCGGTTTTCTGGTTCCGCAGCAACTGGGTTTGGGCCCGTTTCCACACGCGGGTGGGAACGTTGACGCCGGCCTGGGCGGCCGCATGGAGCCCCAGCAAGGCGAACTGTGTGTTAGAATGGTCGTAGGTGCCGCGCGGACCATCGTAAGACCACAACCCGTTCTGGCGTTGCACCTTGATTAGCCAGCGGGCCGCTGAGTCGATCTCGCGGCGATACTTCTGCGGGTCAGCTTTCGCCAGCGCCATGAGCTTCAGGGCGACGACGTAGACGAGCTCATTCCTCTGGCGGCGTAGGTGCCCCAGCGCCGCCTGCATCGACGGTGAGGACAGCGACTCGCCGGCCTGCAGCAGGGCGAGCGTGACCAGGCAGGTCACACCTCCCGCGTGACGTTGTCCGTTCCGTTCGGCCCAGGTCCCATCGCGGGCCTGGCGTTTCTTGAGCGTGCGCACACCCCGGTCAAGCGCCCGCCGGGCCTGCTCCGCACTCACGTCCGCCCGAGCGCTGGGCAGGAGCGCGCCGCACAGCAGCACGGCGGCCACGACTTGGCTGCGTATCCGCCGCCCGGAATCGCGTGATAAAGGACGCATTTCCTTCGCAGTATATCCCACCGCCGGCGGTAAGAAGCCAGGCGCGTGGACCACGCCGGGACGGCGCGGCGGCTTTCGCTGTCCGCGGGTTCGCCCATCTGCTATAGTCGGTCGCCATGAGTGGGTCTGAAACCGAAGGCGATTGCTGGACGGTCGCGCGGCTGCTGGAATGGACGCGGGGATACTTTGAAAAACACGGTGTCGAATCGCCGCGGCTCTGTGCCGAAATCCTGCTCGCGCATGCGATGGGTTGTGAGCGGATCGAGCTTTATACGCGGCATGCGTCGGTCCCCGGCGACGAGGTGTTGCGAACGTTCCGATCAGTGATAAAGGAGGCCGCCGCCGGCCGACCGATCGCCTATCTGACCGGCACCAAGGAGTTCTTTTCGGTCCAGTTTGAGGTTACGCCGGACGTGATGATCCCGCGGCCGGAGACCGAGGTGCTGGTCGAACGTGCGATTCGTCTCGTTCGGCGCGCCGAGGATAGGATCGGATCGATTCTCGACGTTGGCACCGGCAGCGGCTGCATTGCGATCAGTCTTGCGAAGAATCTGGCCGACGTATCGATCTGTGCCAGCGATGTTTCCGAAGCAGCGCTCGCAGTCGCGCAGCGCAACGCCGAACGCCACGGCCTGCTGGGGCGCATCGAGTTTCGCGCAGGCGATCTGTTCGAGCCCTGGAAGCCGGATGGAAAGTTCGACATGATCGTCAGCAACCCGCCGTACGTCGGCCGCTCGGAGGCGGCGAGCCTGCCCGCCGGCGTACGCGAGTTCGAGCCGCACGCGGCGCTGTTCGCCGGCGAGGACGGGCTGGACATTCTGCGGCGTCTGGTGGCCGAGGCCCCACAGTACCTCAAGCCCGAGGGGCACCTGCTGATCGAGGTGGCCTACAATCAGTCCGCGGCCGTGCGGGGCTTGCTGGACGAATCGGTTTGGAGTGATATCGTGACCTACCGGGACGCGTTGCAGTACGAGCGCGTCGTGCACGCCCGTCGCCTGGCGTCCGAGCAAACCCAGGTGGCCTGAGGGAGCCAGCCGTGGGACTGCCATACTTTCAGATCAACGGGGGCACTCGTCTGCGGGGGACGGTGCGCATCAGCGGGGCGAAAAACGCCGCCCTGCCGATCATGGCGGCGGCGCTGCTCTGCGAGGGGGAGGTCGTCCTGCACGACGTTCCGCAAGTGGCGGACGTGAGGTCGCTGGCCGAGTTGCTGAACAAGCTCGGCGTGGACGTCGAGTGGCGTGAGGGCAACACGATGCGGCTGGTGGTCCGCGATGAGATGAACTGCAAGGCCGAGTACGACATCGTTCGCAAGATGCGCGCCTCGATTTGCGTGCTGGGGCCGCTGCTGGCCAAACGTCAGAAGGCCCAGGTGGCGATGCCGGGCGGCTGCGCGATCGGCGACCGCCCGGTCGATATCCACATCCGCGCCCTGAAACTGCTGGGCGCCGACGTCGAGCTGGTCAGCGGCGATATCGTCGCGAAAGCCCGGCGACTGCGCGGTGCCGAGATGTTTCTCGGCGGGCCGTTCGGCTCAACGGTGCTCGGCACCGCCAACGCCATGATGGCCGCCGCACTGGCCGAAGGGATGACCGTGATCGAGATGGCCGCCTGCGAGCCGGAGGTGGTCGATCTGGCCAACTTCCTCAACCAGTGCGGGGCTTCGATCAGCGGGCACGGAACGCCGCGCATCGTGATTGAGGGCGTCCAGGAGCTGAAAGGCTGCGAATACCGCATCATTCCCGACCGCATCGAGGCCGGAACCTTTATGGTCGCCGCCGCGATCACCAACGGCGAGTTCGAGCTCGAAAACTGTCGGCTCGACCACCTGCTGGCGTTCGCCGACCGGCTCGACGCGGTGGGTGTGCACGTGGAGCGGAACGAGCAGAGGGTATCCGTTGCGTCGGCCCGCCGGCTCGAACCCACCGAAGTCACGACGCAGCCGTTTCCCGGAATGCCGACCGACCTGCAGGCCCAGATCACGGCTCTATTGTGCCTGGCCGACGGCAACAGCATCGTCACAGAGAAGATCTTCCCCGATCGCTTCCTGCACGTCGCCGAGCTGAACCGCATGGGCGCCAAGCTGCACAAGTCCGGGCCGACGGTGATCGTGCAGGGCGTCAAACGGCTGGTGGGGGCGCCGGTGATGGCGTCGGACCTGCGGGCGTCGGCGGCGCTGGTGCTCGCCGGCCTCGCCGCCCGCGGGACCACCCGCGTCAACCGCGTCTACCACATCGACCGCGGCTACGAGCGGCTCGACGCGAAGCTCCGCCGCCTCGGCGCCGAGATCGAGCGCCTCGAAGGCGACGAAGAGTAACGCCCAATTGCGAATAGCGAATGGCGAAGAGCGAATTGGGGATTCAGAACGGCCGACCGGACAAGTCGCGGCCGGCGATATTCGATCGGCGGATTGACAAATCGACACGCTTGGCGGCGAAATATGACCGCGAGCGCTCCTGGGACAGAATGCCCATAGTGGCGCGGCGTTTTTTGTGCGCAAACGCCGGTTTTTAGCTGTGTGGACTACGCAGACTATTCGCTGCGCAGACTAGCGGTCACGCGTGAGCTTACCGGAGAAACGGCGTGACTTGGCTTGCCCGCGGTGGTATGCGTGCTAGACTATGGTGGGCATATTATGCCACGGATGACGGAGGACGCTTGTGCGGATCGAACGCGAGTTGATGCGCGGGGCCGGGCCGGTGGCCGTGCTCAAGCTGCTCGAACGGCGGGAGATGTACGGCTACGAGCTGGTCGAGGCGCTGGCCCGGCGGTCGCAGGGCGTGCTGGCGATGGGCCAGTCCACGCTCTACCCCCTCCTCTACAACCTCGAGGCCAAGGGACTGATCG
>JBHHZX010000051.1:0-15303 GCA_046758265.1 Phycisphaerae bacterium | reverse complement strand
TGAGCGGACCAACCGCAAGATGATCGAGGCCGTACGCAGGACTGGCCGGCCGATCGTGTTTAATGTCTGCGAATGGGGCAAGAACCGCCCGTGGGAATGGGGCGCCGGGATCGACGGGCAGAGCTGGCGAGTCACGTATGACGTGCTGGACATGTGGGGTGCGCCCCGCGATCACAACAGGGGCATCGGCTTCATGAAGGCGGTCGACCAGACCGAGGTCCTGGGAGGCTTTCAACGCCCCGGGCGCTGGAACGATCCCGACATGCTGGTCGTCGGGCTGGGAGGCAACGGGTTTGTGAAGGGCGGGGGCTGTAGTCATGCCGAATATCGAACGCACTTCGGCCTCTGGTGCCTGCTGTCCGCACCGCTGCTGGCCGCCTGCGACCTGAGGAACATGGACGCGCAAACGAAGGCGACTCTCACTAATCCGGAAGTCATCGCCCTTGATCAGGATCCGCTTGGCGTGCCGGCGTGGCGCGCAAAGAAACTGGCCGAGGTGGAGGTGTGGCAAAAACCGCTGCAGGGTGGTGATATCGGCGTCGGACTGCTCAATCGCGGCGACAAGCCCGCCAGAATCTCAGCCCGCTGGGCAGACCTACACATCTCCGGCACTTACCGCGTCCGCGACCTGTGGGCCAAGGCGGACGTCGGTGAGCATGATCAGGCGATCGAACGCCGGGTTGCGGCCCACGAAATGGCGCTGCTGCGTCTGTTTCCCGCACCGTAGCGAAGGAGGGCCAGGCCTCGAAGACTCGGCCGGCCCTACTTGTTGTGTCACCCGGTGCGGCCGATTACGGTTCCTCTTCCGGCCGGTAGTCGGGGTTCTCTATTGGGAGCTTGGCGCCGGTGGCCTTGAGCCAGGCGGTGAGCCTGGCGTCGAGCTGCCTGACCTTTGCAGGCATGCGCTCCGACAGGTCGTTCTGCTCGCCGAGGTCATCCCTGAGGTTGAACAGCTCGTAGGTCTTGCCCTCGTACCGCTTTATCAGCTTCCAGTTGCCGGCGCGGATGATGCTGTACGGCAGGATCAGCCCCTCCGGCCACAGCGGACGGTAGTGTGGGAAATGCCAGTAGATGGCGTCACGCTTGAGCGTACCGGTTTGGGTGAGCAGCGGCATCAGGTTCTCGCCGTCGATGGCGCGGTCGGGCGGAAGTTTTAGACCGGTGGCCGGCACGAGGGTCGGGAAGTAATCGACGCTGGTCACCGGGACCTCGCACACCGAACCCGGCTGCGCTACGCCGGGCCAGCGGACGATCAGCGGCACGCGGATGCCACCCTCATACGGGAACCCTTTGCCGGCCCGGAGCGGTTCGTTACTCGTCGGCCCCTGTATGCGTTCGATGTCGGACAGCCCGCCGTTGTCGGACGTGAAGATGATGACAGTGTTGTCGGCCAGGTCGAGCTCCTCGAGCGTCGCCACGACACGCCCGACTGCGTCGTCGACGCTGTGGACCATCGCGGCATAGGTCGGGTTCTTCTGGTGGGTCGGCTGCTTGGCCTCGTACTTGGCGATCAGGTCTTGCTTGGCCTGGATGGGGGTGTGCACTGCGTAGTGCGCCATGTACAGGAAGAAGGGTCGGTCGCGATTGTCCTTGATGAATTTGACCGCCTCGTCGGCCTCCCGGTCCGTAAGATACTCGCCCTCGCGGCGCGGCGTCAGCATGGGGATGTAGCCCTGGTGCTTGTTGTAATACGGGTCGAAGTAGCTGGGCGGGTGACCAAAGTCGCAGCCGCCGATGTTCTTGTCGAAGCCCTGGCTGGGAGGGTACCAGTGGTTCATACCCAAGTGCCACTTGCCGACGTGACACGAGGTGTAGCCCGCCGGCTTCAAGGCTTCCGCCAGCGTCACCTCCTCCAGTTCCATCCACCAGGGGTTGCGCGGGCAACGCAGCTTCCGGTCGATGCCGTCGTCGGCGTTGACGTACGCGGGCAGTTCCTCGCCGGGTGCCGGTATTCGGCCGCCCTGGAAGCGGGCGCGGATCCAATCGGTGACGCCAACGCGGGCCGGGTAGCGCCCGGTCATGACTGCCGCCCGTGTCGGTGAGCAGACGGCGCAGGCCGCGTAGGCGTTGGTGAACCGCATGCCCTGGGACGCCAGGCGGTCGATGTGCGGGGTTTCATAGTACCGGCTGCCGAAACACGAGAGGTCGGTCCAGCCCAGGTCGTCCACGAGGACGAGGATGAAGTTGGGCGGCCGCAGCTTCGTGCGCTCTGCAACTCCCATTTTCGCCGGGCAGCGGCAAGCCGTTATGCCGGGTAGCATGCCTCCCGCGGCACCCGCGGCGAGCAATTTGAGAAACGTGCGGCGGTCCGTCGGGTCGTCGAAAGCCGTGATCTGCGACCAGATTCGGTTCATACTACTTTTCCTTCCTGCCAAGGTGCTGGTGGAATTATCGGGCGCGCGATTGCCGGTGCAATCGGGACCGATGTGGTTCTCTTTGGCGGCGGCATGCTCAGTCCCATTGGCTCAAGCGCGGGGCTTCTGCCGCGGGCGCGGAGCCCTGGCGTGTCGCCGCTGGAGATCGCCGACACCGTGTTCGAGTTGAAGCCCACGATACTTCCTGTTTGCAGCAGGCATAAACGCGCATGGCGGAAGCGGCGCCCAAGACCTTGGCCTGCCCAGCGAGTTGCGTTGGCCCCGGCGGCGCGGGTAGGATGTTGACGCTTACGCGAGCATGGCTGTGCATTCTTGGCCACGCTAATCGCCTGTTCGCCAGATACGCAGCGCGGCACGCGTTCTTTCAGCGCGTCTCCAGGCGGATAGCCAACACGGACACGCGGCGAACGGCGAAGACACCCGCCCGACGAAAGAGGATATGCGATGAGATTGGCAGTCTCGGTCAGTTTGCTTCTGTTCGTCTCGTCGGCCTGGTCGACGGACGAGCCGGTTGCTGTCATGCCGTGGTTTACGGACGCGCAGATGGTCGACAGCGTTCAACTGCCGAAACCAGCGGAGGCTTTGCCCGCGGCCCCCGGTACGGTCGATCGTGGCGTTGAGCTTCGTCGTTCGATTCCGATTGAGAACCCGCTGCTGGGCCGAGCCGGCGGGTGTATCAGCTTCTGGATTCAGCCGAAGTGGGGCGGCGATGACGGCGCGACGCACCGTCTCCTGCGGATCGGCGATCCGTCGCAAAACGGACTTCTGGTCGAGAAGGCCGCGACCGGGATGCTGCGGTTCGTGATGGCGTCGCCGCAGAAGGTGACGGCCTCGCGGGCCGACGTTTCAGGCTGGAAGGCGGGGGAGTGGCATCAGGTGGCGATCGCGTGGCTCTCGAAGGGTGATGCGCCGATCGGTCTGCCGCTCTGGATCGATCGGGTTGCGGTTGCCGGGCCGATCGCGGGAGGCAACACCTTTCTGGACCCTGACTCGATGGCCGATCGGCGCGTATGGATTGGCGACGCCTCTTCGAACGCCGTCATGGACGAGCTGATGATGCGCGACCGGCTCAACGCCGAGGGGCCGGAAGGTCTGCGTGCGGTCGTGTATCGGGATTACTTCCGGAGCGCCTCCTACACCGAGATCAGGATCACGCCCGAGGCACTGTGCGTGCGCTCTGATCGCCGGGTCGTCGCGGGGCACGAGAAGCAGTTTGGGCTGCTCGGCAGACTCGGGGGGGAGTTTGAGTACCTCACGGACTACGCGGTGCGGTACGGCCAATGGGGGGCTTTCGACGCCAAGCCGTTCATCACCTGGAAGACGGCCGACGAGCAGATCGCGACCGTCGACGACAAAGGCATGGTCACCGGCCACGCGGTCGGGACTTGCCAGTTGACCGCCGAGTTCCGTGGCATGCAGGCGACGTATGACATTGAAGTCATCCCCGTAGAGCAGCCGGATCTGGATCTGCTCTACGTCGAGCGGCTGCCGCGCTACAAAGTAGACAGCGCCAAGAACAGCCCGTCTCCGGGTGACACGGTCGAGTCGGTGATACATCTCGAGAACTTCGGCTACGAGACGGCGCCGGCAGGCACGGTCGTGCGGCTCGAATTGATTCCTGACCGCAACCGCAACTTTCAAGTCGACGACGACGAGCGGCCCGGCATGGTCCGGGAGCAGACGATTGATGAGCCGCTGGCGCCGCGCGCCCGGCGTACGGTCCGTTTCACGTGGGACTGGCCGGCCGAAGCCGTCTGGGTCCGGGTCACGCTCGATCCGGAAGATCGGATTCCGGAGATCTGCGAGGCCAACAACCAGCGCTGCGAGCTGAACATCACCCGGCCGATGCGTTGGGGTTATGAACCGCAGCGCCTCGAGACGTGGTACAAGGAGCGGCGAATCAACCACGTCGGCTCGTTCAGTCACTTCGACTGGCTCAACGCACAGTGCGCCCGGTTCAACCTGATGCTGAGAGAAGCGGTCGGTCCTACCACCACGGCGCACGGCATCGAGGATGCGCTGCGCTCGGACAACTTCTTTGAAATCCTGGGCAGCAAGGACGGCGAGGAAGTCAAGTGGCGCGATCAGCCGTGGGAGAAAGCCAGGCCCTGGTACGACGGCGGTTTCCCGGTCCGAGAGCCGGTCAATGCGATGGCGATCGACGCCGCGATCCTGCACGAGTTTGGCCACACGTGCGTGTCGCTGCCCGACCTGTACGGCTATCCCGTGCGCGCCAACAACGTGTTCCTGAAGGACGAAGACGGAAACGACTACGCCGGCTCCCCCTTGCTGCCGATCATTCGCGACGACATCCTGCCGCTGGCGTCGGCGATGGACGTGCCCTGCGGCGTGAGTTATACGCCGCTGATGCACGGCTGCCACCTGTGGCTGCACCCGGCGCACGCGGGGCAGGTGCACTACTTCGCGGGATATCGTGGTCAGCGCTTCTGGGGCGTTTGATCCCGTTCCGCGAGCACATCCTCCAGATATTCGACGTCGAAGACAAGCCACTGAGCGGCGCGGCCGTGTATGTGTATCACGCGGCGCAAACAAAGTCGAATGATGCCGGAGCGAAATACTTTGTCGACCGGCCGAAGTTCGTGGGCCACACGGATGAGGAAGGCTGCTTCCGATTTCCTAACAAAACCGACAAGGACTGGGACGACCCCGAAACGGACGTCGTCGAGGGCGAGCACCCGGTCTGGAACCCGTTCGGCGGGGCGGTCAGGAAGAAGGATTGGCCCTTTTTCGACGTGGCGTTTACGCCCAACGTGTGGCGCGTGGAAGGACTGCTGCTGCTGAAGATCGTCAGCGGCGACCAGACCGAGCTCGCCTGGTTGTGCCTCACGGACGTGAATGAAGCGTTCTTCCGCGGCGAGAAGGTGCGCGGGGTCTATCCCGTGCGAACCAGTTTGCAGCCCGCGCCTGAAAAGACGCTGCTCGTTCGCCCGGAAATCCCCGACGCAATTCGCGAGACGAACCTATTGCCCGTCGCGATGACGAACGAGGAGTTGACCGTCAAGGTCGGTGAAACGTTCAAGCTGGATGGATCGAGAAGCGAGGATCCGGAGGGCCAGCCGCTGGTTCATCGCTGGAGGGCGCGCACCCGAGGCATCCAGCCGCGACATAGCGGCGAGCCGGTCGTCGAGGTGGTTGCTCCCGAGAAGCCCGGCAAGTATGAGTACGTCTTCTACGTGATTGACGGCCTGCGTGCCAGCAAGTCAATAAAGGTTACGATCAACGTCGTCGAGGATACGGCGGCCGCCGATGCGGAGCAGTAGTCTCGGTTGCTTCACGCTGCCAGCCCGGAAAACCAGGTCAGCTAATGAACGACGAGCGCCCCAACTTCCTCATCATCTGTGTCGACCAGATGCGGGCCGATCACATGGGCTGCGACGGCAACCCGGTCATCAAGACTCCGCATCTGGACACGTTGGCCGTTCAGGGCGTGCTATTGCAGCGGGCATACGTCAATAACCCGCTTTGCATGCCGAGTCGCGCCACCATGTTCAGCGGGCTGACGCCGCGCGGCCAGCGCGTGCGTACAAACGGCATCAGCCTCGACCCGGCCCTCCCCACCGTACCTGTCGCGCTGGCCGAAGCCGGATATCACACCGCG
Source organism: Phycisphaerae bacterium (assembly GCA_046758265.1). GTDB lineage: Bacteria > Planctomycetota > Phycisphaerae > UBA1845 > Fen-1342 > JALSRY01. Next base: position 9,309 of record JBHHZX010000051.1, on the reverse strand, counting down.
ACGATCGGCAAGGTACATTTGACGACCCACGGCGTACGCCCCGACTTTGCACCCGAGGGCCTGCCGCCCGAGCAGTTCCCCGAGCAGCACCGCCTCTGGAAGGCCGGGCGAATCACGCGCGTCCCCACGCCTTACTTCGGCTTCCAACACGTAGAGATGGCTGCGCTCCCGGTTCCGTTAGGCGCTGTTAGCGCTCGTAGACGCCGAACTCGAACGCCGCCTTGCACATCGCCGCCAGGTTGGCCCAGGGCACGCGCGGCGGCAGGTTGTTCGCATCGCGCAGGACAAAGCGACCGCCTTCGGTGATGCCGGACTGGAGGATCTCCCGGGCGCGTTCGTAGACCTGCTGCGGGGTGCCGTTCAGGAGCGTGGGGACTTCGACGCCGCCGAGAATCTCAGTGTCTGGCCCCAGTTCCCTGCGCAGCGCAGTAAAGTCTACGGGGAAACCGGTATCGAAGCTGGCAACACCGGCGTGATCGCGGATGGTCTTGAAGTGGCGGGTTGCGTCGCCGCAGAGATGCATCCCGCGGATCTTGTTACGCCGGGGATCGACCCCGTCGTACCACTTGCAGTGATATGCCAGGAGAAACTCCTCGTATTGTGCGGTGCTCAGCATCGCGATCGAGTCGTCGGCCATCCAGACCTCCTGCTGCTCCGGCAAGTCCCAATGGGCGCGAAAGACGTGGTAGCGTTTGACGGCGGCGGTAACGAGGAAGTCGAACAGCTGGCGGGCGTAGTCGGGATCGCGGATAAGGTCGGTGAGGATAGCCGGGCCGCGCAGGTTCATCGCCACCGTCAGCGGCCCGTCGGTTCCCAGCGCGGCGTACGGCAGAGCGACGATCGGACGGCCGAAGAACGTCTTGTCCTTTGCGAACTCCCGAATGCGCTCCGAGAGTTCGGTCGCCTCTCTGAAGAACCCATGCGCCAGTGGACGATCAATGTCCACATCAAAAATCGCCTGCTTGTTTTCGTCGTCGAGGACCGGCCGGGTATCAGGGACGTCATTGGCATGATAGTGCACCGGTGCCCCGAAAAACGCCGCCTCGTAGACGTTCTGAACGTCCATGCCGATTTCCCACTTCTCCGGCAGGGCGGTCGGTTGGTCGCAGAACAGGTGGTAGCGCAGGCGGCAGACGTACTGCCAGCGCAGTTGAGTCGTCAGCATGGCCTGGGGCTCAGCGAACACCCGTTCGTACGTCAGCCCCTCCACGTCAAAGCGCGGGTCGAGCAGGAAGACGCGGTTGTTGGTGACCACGTTGACGGGTACGCGCTGCGGGCGGCCCGACTGGTAATCCTGCCAAGTCCTGTTCTTCTCCTGGTCCGTCGGCCGCGGGAAGTCGCCGTACGGCCCGTATGCGTCGGCTTCGAGCGGCGCAAGCCGCCATGACCCTTTGGCGAGCTCTGTGGGCACCGGCAGTTCCTCGCTACACACGGATGGGCCTCGAGTCTCGGCTCAACCGCGCGCAACAGTTCTTGTACTTCTTGCCCGAACCGCAAGGGCAGGGATCGTTCCGCCCGACGCGACCCTGCTGGCACGCGGCCTGTTGAGCTTGCCGACGTAGGCTGTACGTCACGTTGGCGGCCGGCCGGCCCTGCCGGACCTCATCAGCCATCGCCCGCATGAGCGGATCGATGTGGCGGAAGAAGAGCTTGAAGCCTTCGCAAAGGTAGTTGAGGCGGAGTTCGGCCCCGGGCGTTTTCGACAAGCGGTTCTTGGGACATTCCCCATTGCAGACGAAGCGTACTTCGCACTCCCGGCACAGCGCCGGAAGCTTCTCTTCCTTGTCGCGTCCGAACTGGGTTTGCTGCGGCCCACGCGCTAACTCGCTCAGCGGAGCTTCATGAATGTTGCCGAGTCGGTTCTGGGGCGTCACAAAGTGGTCGCAACTGTACAGGTCGCCGTTGTGCTCGAGCACCATCGCCTGCCCGCATTGACGTCTGAAGATGCACAGGCTCGGCTCGAGACCGAGCCACGCCGCAAGAGCCTGATCGAAGGCCTGGACGAAAACGCGGCCGACATCATTCTGGATCCATTCGTCGAAGATTTCGCAGAGGAAGCGGCCGAACTGCCTCGGCCGCACGCTGTGCTTGCTCACAAGGGCGTCCAGGTTTCGGCTGCCGTCGCCACCCGCGCCGATCGGCTCCACAATCGGAATGAACTGGATGAACTCAAACCCGGTGTCTTTCAGGAAGCGGTAAACGCGCCGGGGATGACTGCCGTTGTGCCGATTGACGACGGTCAGCGCGTTGTACGCCACCCCGTGCTTCTGAAGGTTGCGCAATCCACGCATGACGCGGTCGAACGTCGACCGGCCACGCCGATCGCGGCGCCAACGATCGTGCAAATCGGCGGGGCCGTCGATCGAGAGCCCCACCAGAAAGTCATGTTCGCGTAGAAATGCGCACCAGGCGTCATCGAGCAGTACGCCGTTGGTCTGGATCGTGTTGCGGCAGCGCTTGCCCGGCGGCGTGAACTTGCCCTGCAACTCGACGACGCGGCGGAAGAAATCGACGCCGAGCAGCGTCGGCTCCCCGCCCTGCCAGGCGAACTCGATTTCCGAGGCGCCGTCAGGCTGAGCGGCGATGAACTGCTCGATGAAGAGCGCCAGCGTATCGTCCGACATGCGCCAGTTGCGCTCACCGGGGTAAAGCTGGTCTTTCTCCAGGTAATAGCAGTACTCGCAGTTCAGGTTGCAGCGCGGACCGATCGGCTTGGCCATCACGTGGAAGCCGGGCACACTCTGACTGTTCTCGCGCGGCATCGAATCATCCACTCCGTTCAGTGGCGCTACACCCTTCGGCCATTGTAACGTCAGCCGACCGCCCAGTGGCGGATCGTGCTTTCGCCGGTTGATCTACGGGCGAAAAAACGCGAACATTCCCGCTGATTTAGATAGCGGCTCGGGGGCAGCAGCGGGGAGCTCGGCGCGTGAGCAGAGCCATGAAGTGTGTGCTTCTTACGATGGGGGTTTCGGGTTCGGCCGGCTGTGCGATGCCGATCCACACGGGGCAGTTGCTGCGAGAGATGATCGACTTGTCCCGCTTGACCGACGTGCCGCAGCCGGCGTTCAAGACCGTGCAGTTCTCCTCGTACGACCGCGCCAGCGCGCTGCCCGGCGGGCCCGGCTGGTTCGCCAACAACGACGGCTTCGGCAACGAAGCGACGCCGAACTTCGAGGCCGTCCTGAAGGCGCCAGACGAAAGCGGCATCGGCGAATACCTGATCTGTGACGTGGAGGGCCCGGGCGCGATCGTCCGGACGTGGACGGCGGCCTGCACGGGGGACATCCGGCTTTACCTGGACGACGCCAAGACGCCGCTGTACGACGGGCCGGCGGCAGACTTCCTGACCTGCCCGTACCGGGCGTTTGCGAAGGCTGCCGGCATCGATGAGTCTCTCCTGAACGGGACGTTCCAGCAGAGCCTTGCCGGATACTGCCCGATCCCGTTCGCCAAGCGCTGCCGGATGATCTGGATCGGCAACGTTAAGCAAGTCCACTTCTACCACGTACAGATTCGCCGGTATGTTCCCGGCGTTCCGGTCAAGACGTTTGAGCCGGAAGATCTCAAGGCGTGCGCGGCCGACGTAGGCAACGTGGCGCGCGTGCTGGCCGACCCGCAGCGCGAATACGCGGCTACGTCAGAGACGAGGTCTGTGACGATCTCCGCGACCGTTCCGGCGCGGCGTGAGCAGGAGGTGCTGAAGCTTGAGGGCCCACAGGCGCTGGAGCGACTGACGTTGAAAGTCTACGCGCAGGATTTGGACCGAGCGCTGCGTCAGACGATCCTGCACATTGTCTGTGATGACTGCCCGTGGGGTCAGGTACAAGCGCCGCTCGGCGATTTCTTCGGCGCCGCGCCCGGCATCAACCCATTCGATTCGCTGCCGATTACCGTCTCGTCCGACGGAACGATGACCTGCCGCTACATCATGCCGTTCAAGCAGTCGCTGAAGATCGTCATCGATAACCGCAGTGAGCAGAGCGTGACGGTGACCGGGTCGGCCCTGCCGATGGACTACATGTGGGACGATGAGACCTCCATGCACTTCCGGGCCCGCTGGCGCGTGAACCATGGCCTGCTGGCCTCGCCGCAGGCGGTGCAGGACCTGCCGTTCCTGGTCGCTAACGGCAGCGGGCGGTTAGTCGGGACGGCCATCATGCTGCTGAATCCCTGTGGGGTGCCGACGCCGTACGGCGCCTGGTGGGGCGAAGGCGATGAGAAGATCTTCGTGGATGACGACACGTTTCCGTCCACGTTCGGGACCGGCTCGGAGGACTACTTCAACTACGGCTGGTCGGTCCCGGACATCTTCGGCCACGCCTACTGCGGCCAGCCGCGTTGCGACGGTCCCGGCAACCGCGGCTTCGTGACCAACCACCGCTGGCACATCCTCGACGACTTGCCGTTCCAGAGCCGGGTCGCGTTTTACCTGGAGCTGTATCCGCACGACCGCGTACCGGGCATGTCGTACGCCCGCATCGCGTACCACTACGCCCGGCCGGGCACAATGGATGATCACGTCGCCATCACCGACGAGGACACTCGCCCGTTGGCGCTGCCGGCGAACTGGCAACCGGCGGCCGGGTTCGGCATGCGGGACTCGCTCTACTACCACGCCGAGGAGCTTGCCCAGCCCGGCTCACGCGTCACGCTTGAGAGGGACAACCTGTGGGCCGGCGGCCAGTTGCTGGTCTGGCATCCGGCCACCAGGGGCGAGCAGCTCGAGTTCCGCGTGCCGATCGTGGAGGACGGGAAATACGCCCTGCACATCGCGTTCGCTCACGACGAACGCTCGGGCCGCATTTCGTTCGAGCTGAACGGCGAGCCCATTGGCTTCGGCGGCGGCGGGATCCTCGATCTGTATGTCCCGTACCGCGTGCTCTCGCGACAGTACGGGGCCGACGTGGTCGAGCTCACTAAAGGCGAGCACGTGCTGACGCTGCAATACGAAGGCGCGCCGGAATCAGTCAGCGAACCCACAATCGGCGTTGATTACGTGGCGGTGCAGAAGCGCTGATGCTTTTGCGCTCACGCTCCTTCATGTCATGCCGAGCGAAGCGAGGCATCTGGCGTAGTTGTAGTTGTAGTTGTAGTTGTAGGCCGGGTCCGCAGACCCGACGGCCAGTGGCGGGTCTTGATTGACGGTTTTGGATTGACGATTGAGGATTCCGAGGTTGGCCGATGGGAAGGTACGGGCAAACCCACCTTGGGTGGGCCTGCCCATGGCACCCGGCGCACCCGGCGCTCACGCTCCTTGATGTCATGCCGAGCGAAGCGAGGCATCTGGCCTAGTTGTAGTTGTAGTTGTAGTTGTAGGCCGGGTCCGCAGACCCGATGGCCACTGGCGGGTCTTGATTGACGGTTTTGGATTGACGATTGACGATTCTGAGGTTGGGGGGTGGGAAGGCACGGGCAAACCCACCTTGGGTGGGCCTGCCCATGGCACCCGGCGAGTTCTTTCAACTGAAACGCCCCCGCACCGCCAGACTTGGTTGACGGCGTTGCATGGCACCGGGCCGGCCCCGGACGTCGGAAGTTCCTTAGAACTTGAAGCCAGGTCCCTCCGTTCGCTTCGCTCGGCTGGAATAACAAAGCTGAAGCAAGCCGGGCCACGTCACTCCGGCTGCTTGCTCAGCAAGCCGAGCGGAATCTCGGGTGCCTCGTCCACGTCGAGGTCCACGAGCACCACGTACGCGAGCTTGTGCTCGACGAGCAGCCAGCCCGCGATGCTCTCGTTGCCCGAACGCCCGGTGGTCTTGAGCAGGTGCATGAGCGGCTCGGCCACATCGAAGCGCAGAAACAGCACGTCCTTCTCCGGACCTTTGCGACCCGGCACCCGCAGCCACGCCAGCGACTTCCAGTTGTAGTCCAGATCGTTGTTCAGTCGTGCGTTGTCCTCCGCGGGCTCCGCAATCCACGGTGAGGTCACCGCCTCGCGCGGCACGTCAAGGAACAGGTGCTGCGGCGGTAGATACTCCTTGCCATCCTTGTTCTTGCGCGGCGCGCCGCTGGTTCGGATCTCGAGCGTGTTGATACCGGTCAGCTCACGCAGTTCCGCCTCGTCGAAGCGCGGCAGCTTGAGCCACGGCATGTCGTTGACGTCCGCCCATCTGCAGAATCGCGGGTTCTTGAAGTCGTGCACCACCGGCTCGGCCAGCGGCACGGGCTCGCGATCGCCGAGCAGCGGGAACGTCGTCACGCCGTCGGGCTGCCGGCCCGAGCCGTCCACGTCGCAGAAGCGCACGCGAAACTCGACGATGTGATTCTCGTTCGGTAGCGCCAGCACGAGCGTGTTGACGCCCTTCTCGAGCGTCGCATAGGTCACTTTCTCGAAGAGCTTGCCGTCGTCCTCGGAGTAGTTCCAGCCCCAGCCATCGCGGATCATCACGCCGTTAAGCCAAAGCTGGAATCGCTCGTCGGCCGCGGCCCAGAGACGCACTTCCTTCTTGTCCTTGGATTCGACGTACGTCCGGAAGTAGTAGGTGCCGGAGCCGAATTCCCGGCTGTCGTCGCCGCGCATGTTCATGATGTTGAAGTGCGTGTACTTGCCGATTCGCATCTCGGCGAGCCGACCCTCCGACGCCGGCGCCGTCGTGATCTCGCGTGCTTGGCTGCCCTCTATCGGACCGAACATGATCCAGCGGCCGATCGCGCGCGAGACGTACGGATCGATCGGCGTCCAGCGCCGCCACATGCCCGGCCGGATGATGTGCATCATCGTGTCGCGGCGTATCGAGAGCCACGGCCAGGCGTCGAGTTCGATGTCCTCGCGATACCCGATCTTCGGCAGCACGTAGTTGTTCCAGAGGGTTTCCTTGTCAGGATAAGGCATCATGTTGCTGGTGGCTGAGGCTTGCTGGTTGAGCCACTCATGCAAGGCGACGTAGCCGGTGCGGTGCGGGCGCTTCGCTTCGCCATAAAACGCGGTGTCCGAGGTGCCACAGCCCTTGATGCCGTGCACGGCTCCGATCGTGCCGCCGTGCGGGCTGGCCCGCAGCCCCTTCGAGTTGTAGATCGAGTTGTAGCTCTGGTAGTCGCCGCGCTCGAAGGGGATGTACTTGTCCAGTAACTCGCGCTGCTGGCCGGCCCAGAACACCCAGTTCTCGTCGGTCTTCACCTTGAGCGGCTCGTCGATGAACTTGATGTCGGTCCGCAGCCAGGCGTTTCCGCCGGAATAGACGTAGATCATGTCCTCGAACTCGCGCCACTGCTTGAGCGCCCACATCAGATCCGCCGTGGTCATCGATGTCGTCTTCTTGCCGACCTCGATCTCCCGATCGCCCTCGCGCTTGACCGCCGTCGCCTCGGTCGTGGGGAGCATCAACAACACGGCCTTGATCGTGTTGGGTGGTTCCGGATTCGCCTCGGCCTTCTTCTTGAGGATCTCGTACTGTTCCCAGATGAGGTCCGGCGTTGGCCAGTTGCGACCGAGGCCACCGTACTGGTTGATCTCAATTTTGTAATCGCCCCACACAAGGTATTTGCCGGTCGGGTTCTCGATTTGGGGGGCGAGTGGCGCTTGTCCGGGCGCAGCCTCGAGCAGCGCACATAGCCAGACTGTTGTCGCCAGGATCCTTCGCATCATCCAGCTCCTTTCCGGGTCGTTGTTGCGACGAACTAAACCATGGCGCTCGGGGGGCACGGCGTGCCTACCATGGGTCGGTACGGAAGGGCGAGGCCGGCAGTTCCTCCTTGTTCATCAGATTCGGCTCGGCTTCCTGATGCCAGCCGAAGCGTACCGCGACGGGGTCAGTGACGGTCTCACTCCAGACCACAACCGTGTCGCCGTCGATCTGCGCTCGCGCCTCAGCGAACTTCTTGTCTTGTCCGGCGATCTCGAACCAGTTCAGCGGCTTTCCGTCGCGTGACGCCAGCCCATTGCTGACATGGTCAAAGCGGATGCGGATCTTCCCGTCCTCGACGGACATCGACTTGTACAACGGGCCCGAGTAAACGATTCCCTCGCGCCCGTACGTCTTGGCCAGCGACCATAGCGCTAGCCGTTTGCCCACGTCGAGTTTGTTGCCTGGATGAATATCTTGCAGGTTGCTGATGTCGGTCGTCACCACCATGCCGGTGTTCGGAATTGACAGCGACGCGGTCTGGGCTTCCCAGATCTCCGGCAGCCAGTACGGCGAATACTCGCGCCGATGGAGTTGATAGTCGAACGGCGCTAACTGCACGTAATAGAACGGGAAGTTGCCCTGCCCCCAAACCTTTCGCCAGCCGCCGATAAGCGCTTTCATTTTCTCGTGATACATCATGCCGTCGGCCGAGCCGACGTTCGCTTCGCCCTGGTACCAGATCGCGCCGCGGATCGCGAAGGGCACCAGCGGGTGCACCATTCCGTTGTACAGGCCGGTCGGCCGGCCGGAACTGTCAAGCGAATGTCGGGGCCACTTAGGTGGCGGCGGGAGCTGCGTCTCACCGTCGGCCAAGGCCTGACGTGTAGCCCCAATCCAGGATGCGATCGCGTCCAGCGACGCCGGCAAGCGCATTCGGTAGTCTCGGTTAGCCCGATCAATCTCCGCTGCGATGTCCCGAAGCTTCGGAACCAGCGGGAAGCCTTCGGCGGGCGTCCACGGCTCGATGCGCGTCCCACCCCACGAAGCGTTGATCAGTCCCACGGGAACGCCGAGCTCCTTGTGAAGCTCGCGCCCAAAGAAGTACGCCACTGCCGAAAACCCGCCCCAGCGCCCCGCAGAGATATTCTCCGGGCTGCAGAGACGCCAGGTGGCATTGACGTCCGGCGCCGGCTGGCCGGCTGTAGTTCGCGGGACGTGGTAAAGGCGGATGTTGGGGTGGTTAGCCGCGGCCACCTCCTGCCCGCCATTCTGCACCACCCCGAGACCCATTTCCATGTTGGATTGGCCCGAGCAGATCCAGACCTCACCAATCAGGATGTCAGTCAGGCGGATCGTGTTGTTGCCGCTGACTGTCATCTGGTGGATGCCGTCGGGTTTCATGGCCGGCAGCCTGACCATCCACTTACCGTGCATGTCGGCCGTGGCACTGACCTCGTGCCTTCCGAGTCCAACGGTCACCACCTCACCGGCTTCAGCCCAGCCCCAAATCGGGAGCGGCGTGTCACGCTGCAATACCATGTTGCTACCGAGAATGTGCGGCAGCTTCACGTCTGCTGCGACCGGTGTGGCAGCGACACACATCCAGGTGACTAGCAGGCGTGTGTTTCTCGCAATCGACGATGGGCTTATTGCCCATCCCATAACCCCTGTGGCACCGGTTTTCAACCGGTGAACACACAGGTTACAAACCTGTGCCACAGTTGTGGGATAGGCTCTTAGT
>JBHHZX010000050.1:0-15373 GCA_046758265.1 Phycisphaerae bacterium | reverse complement strand
CCACCGTTCGCCCACGAGCCCGAGGCCATCAGGCAGTAGTTTCCGAGGCCGTTCGAACGCCTGAGGCGCGAGCGCCCGGTGTCGTAGAAGTCCGCCCAGCGGGCGGCCAGGTGGCCCCACTCGTGGGCGCAGACGCCCATCTGGCAGTCCTCGGGAACCGTGAGGAAGGTGTTGGCGGTGATGGCGTAAAGCTTGTTGCCCATCAGGTTAATTCCGTGGCCCGACGGCGCCGTTCGCTGCCGGCGACGGGCGAAGCAGCCTGCAAACACCCAATTATGCGCTCGCCGCGCGCGACGTACAACGATGAGTACGGCGGGGACCCGCGCCGGTTCGGGGTCCCGGTCTTAGCGGAGGGATGGTAAGGTGAGACGTGGCTGAAACAGCGCACATCCGGAGCCGCCGGGCATCTTTGGCCGGCCTATTGCTGCAGATCGTCGCTGCCGCGGCCGCTTTCGGGCTCGGTCGCGGGTTGCATTCCACCGCGATGCAGATGCTGTCGCTGTACCTGATTGGCGGCATTCCGATCTGGTTCGTCATTCTGCTGGTGTTTCGCCAGCGCGAGCTCGCCGCCCTGGAGGCGCTGGACCTGGACGAGTTGCGGCGTGAGAAGCAGGTTACCGGCGGCGGTGAAGCGCTGTTCGGCGAGGAGGGCTCCGGCGCGCTGGGATTCATGGTGGCCCGGACCCGGCTGGAGTGGATGCAGCGCTGGCTGGTGCCGGTCTTTGGGCTGCTGACGGCGGCGTACCTGGTCGTGGTGGGCATCGTGTGCTGGTTTTCCCTCGCCGAGCGTGACGAGGTGGCCTGGTCGGCGCTGCAGAACGCTGGAATCGGCTTTGTCCTCTCCGCGCTGCTGATGCTGTTTTTGTTTTTCTTCGCTCGTTACGCGTCAGGGATGGCGCGGGTTGTCGAGTGGCAACTGCTGCGGGGCGGCGCCTCCTACATGCTGGGCAACGCGGTGGCGGCGATGGCCATTCTGGTCGCCTTGGGGGCCCACTTATACCAGGGGGTCGTGTCGTGGGAGCGCGTCATCGCCTGGGCCATCCCCGTCCTGATGGTGGTGCTCGGGGCCGAGACGCTGGTCAACTTCCTGGCCGATATTTACCGCCCCCGCGCCCCGGGGGTCGAGCCCCGGGCCAGCTTCGACAGTCGGCTGCTGGGATTGATCGCGGAGCCGGGCGGCATCGCGCACAGCCTGGCGGAGGCGATCAACTATCAGTTCGGCTTTCAGGTCTCACAGACGTGGTTCTACCAACTGCTGCAGCGGGCATTTGTTCCGCTGGCCTTCGTCGGCGTACTGGTCGTGTGGCTGCTGAGTTGCCTCGTCGTGGTTCAGCCCTACGAACACGCGATCATCGAGCGGTTCGGGCGGCAGATCGATCCGGCGCGCCCACTGGCGCCGGGGTTGCACTTCAAGTGGCCGGCGCCGTTTGAAATATCCCGCAAGTACAACTCCGATCAGTTGCACGAGTTCTACGTCGGCTTTCGGATCGGCGACCGGCCGAAGCCCGACGAGAAGCAGGATCCGAGCAGGCCGGTGATCGAACTGTGGACCGACCGGAAACATTCCGGGCGCGAGCACTTCGACTTCATCATCTCGCCGACGCCGCCGGAGGAGGATCAGGAGGAAGCAGATGAGCGCGCGGCAGAACGAAAGATTTCGAAGCGCGATCAGGCCGAAGACGAGCGGGCGGCGCAGCATCTGGCTCGCATGCAGATCGTCGTGCAGTACAAGATTGATCCGGGGCGATTGGTGGACTTTACGCGTCACGTGGGGGATCCGCACGCTACCTTGCGCAAGATCGCCTGGAACGAGACCGTGCGCTTTGCGGCCGCCAGTCACATCGATCAACTGCTGGGGGAAATGCGTTCCGAAGGGGGGCGGACTCTCCAACAGCGCATCGCCCGGCGGGCCGAGGACCTCAAGCTCGGGGTGGACATAAAGTACGTCGGAATCCTCCAGGTCCATCCGGAAAGAACGGTCGCCGAGGCCTTTCGCAGCGTGGTCACCGCCCAGCAGGAAAAGATCGCCGAAATCCGCAAGGCCCGCGTCAGCGAGAACGAGATTCTGTCGCGTGTGGCCGGCGACAAGCAAAAAGCAATGGCTTTGGCACACGCCCTCGACCAGGTGCACGCCAGCGCCTCGCGGCGCAGCGAGCTCAATCAACGGCTCCAGCGCTGGTCGGTCGAAAGCCAAACGATCTCCGACAGCCTCCTCGACGAGCTGCGACCGCTCATGATCGCACGGCTCGAAGCACAATGGCAACTTGAACTCGACTCTCAAAAGCTGGACCGCATCAAGGATGATTTCGAGCTGGGGCTGGGCGGCAGCCTGCGGGACCAGGAAAAAGCTGGGCAAGCGGTCCGGGCCAGTGAAGACAAGCTGCGAAAGACGGAGGAAGCCTGGGAGTCGGCCCTGGCCCCGGTCCGCTCGAAGTTGCTCAAAACGTACGGCGCCGAATTGGTCGCGGCCTGGCTGGCGCAGGCCGAGACGCTGGAGGCGCTGACCTTCTGGAACGCGCGATTGGAGGAGCATCTCAGCGGTCTCGAGGGGCAGGCCGCGGTTGTGCTCGCCGAAGCCCAGGCGCAGCGCTGGCAGCGGGAAATGCGCGCCGCCGGTGAGGTCGCCTTGCTCCAGAACGAGCGCTACGCGTACGCGGCGGCCCCGGAGGTCTATAAGGCGCGCAGCTACTTGCAGGTGTTGGTCGCCGGCATCAAGGGGGCCCGGAAGTATTTCCTGGCCTTCGATCCGGGAGATCGAAAGGTGCACCTCCGGATCGAAGCGCAGGAGCAAGCCCAGCCGGACATCGTGGATCTACCGACGAACGTGGAACCGTAGCGCGGCCGGTGCGACCGGTCGCAGACAACCTTGAATCGTGTCGAGGTGCTTCGATGAAACGGGTACCCATTCCGACCCTGACTACGGCGATCGCTTTGGTCCTGATCCTGGTGGTCTATTCGATCACGTATCAAGTGCGGTTTTCGGAATCGGTGGTGAAGGTCCGCTTCGGCAAGCCGAAGAAGGAGGTGATCTCCCAGCCCGGGCTGAAGCTCAAGTGGCCGGCGCCGATCGAGCGCGTCAAGCACTACGACACGCGCCTGCGCGTCTTGGACACGCCGGAGACCGAGATCAAGACGCGCGACGGTCAAACCGTGATCGTCGGCTGCTTTGCGATCTGGAGAATCCAGGACCCACTGTTGTTCTTCAAGCGCGTGCCGATCGAGCGCGAGGCGGAGAACAAGCTGCGTGACCGTATCAACGAATCACGCGCCAAGGTCATCGGCCGGCACAACTGGTCAGAGTTTGTCAACCTCGACACCAGGTTGATCGACCAGAGCTACGAGCAGATCGAGAACGAGATGCGGCTAGACGCCGCGCCCGGGATTCTGGCCGACTATGGCGCGGAACTGAAACGCGTCGGCATCTGGCGAATCTCGCTGCCCGAAGAGGCCACCGCCAGCGTCCAGCAGTCGATGAAGCAGGAACGCGAGCGTATGGCTGCCCGCTTCCGCGAGGAGGGCGAGTCGCGAAAGGAAGCCATCGTCGCCCGCGCCCAGTCCCAGAGCGATACGATCCTCGCGTTCGCCAAGAGCAGGGCCGCCGAAATCGAAGCGGCGGGCGTGAACGCCAGCGCGCGCATCCTCAAGCAGATCGGCGCTGAGGACAAGGAGTTCTTCATCTGGCTGCGCTGGATCGAAGCGATCGAGGCGGCGCTGGCGACCAGGACGACAATCTTGATGGACGCTAATCACGAGATCTTCAAGCATTTTTCTGAGCCGCCGACGGAGTCGCTGCTGAGGACTGAGTAATCGATCGAGGTGTCAGGAATGGCTCGTCATCATCGAACCCATGACCATGCTGACTTACCGGCCGGCGGCGAAGCAGCGTCCCCGATTGCGGCCGATCCGGCCCAGGAGTCGCTGAGCCAGGCCCTGCGGGCCGGGTTCAACGTGCTGCGCGTGATTATGGTCGTCCTGTTGGTCGCGTACTTCCTTTCGGGCTGGTTCCAGGTCAATCCGGGTGAACAGGGCGTGATCGTCCGCTTCGGGAAGCTGCGTATCAACGACGACGAAAGTTCTCCGCTGGCCGGCACGCCGGTCTTCGGCGAGGGCTGGCACGCCTCGCTGCCCGATCCCTTCGACGAGAAGATTCGCCTGTCGGGTCAGACCTTCAAGTCCCGGATCTACGCGTTTTGTTTTCCGCTCGAGGAGAAAGATCTGGCCAAAGAGCTGAGTGATATCAACCTCGGCGAGGTCGTCCCGCAGAGGCAAAAGCTCAAGCCGGGCGTGGACGGCACGATGCTCTCCGGCGACCGCAACCTGTCCCACGGTTTGTTTGCGATCGAATACCGGATCGAGGACGCCGCCCGGTTTGTGCAGAACGTTGGCGAACGCCGCGCCCAGTTTGAAGCGCTGTTGCGTCGGCTGGCCGAGAACGCGATCGTGCGGACCGTGGCGGGCATCCCGGTCGAACGCGTGATCCGTACGCAAACCGACGAAGTGACCGGAGATTTCACGCGCAGTGTCAAGCGCCGCCTCAGCGCGGAGTTGGAGCGACTCGAAACCGGCGTATCCTTGGTCAATGTCGAGGCGAAGACAGTCGAGCCAGGACGCGTGCGGGAAGCGTTCCTCGACGTCACGAAAGCCAAGAGCGAGCGCAAACAAAAAGAGAGTCAGGCGGAGCAGGAAGCCAACCGGATTCTCAGCAAGACGGCCGGGCCACGCCAAAAATACGGGGCGCTGCTGGCGGCGATCGAGGCCTACGGGGCGGCCCAAGCCACCGACGCTCCGGAAGAGCGGCTGGAAGAGTTGCGGCGGGACATCGATGAGCAGCTCGAGCAGGCCGAAGGCGAGGTCGCCACCCGTCTCCGCCAGGCGCAGGCGCGGGCGAATCAGATCCGCGAGCGCGTGCGGCAGGAGTACAAGCTGTTCGTCGACTACCGCGACATGTACAGGAAGCACCCGGAACTGACCCTGGCGCGCCGCTGGGTGCAGATGCGCCGCACGATCTTGACGAGCGAGGACAACGAGATCTTCTTCGTGCCGAAGGCCGGCGAAATCGAGATCATTATCAATCGCGACCCGCTCAAACTGATCGAAGCCGACGTGAAGCGATTCCGGGAGCGCTACAAGACGGAGAAGAAGTGAGCCGCCGCCCGTCATCGAGGTAGCCCGTGAATAATCAGACTGTCATCTCCGCGGTCGGACTGACGAAAGTCTTTCGCGACTTCTGGCATCGGGCGCGGGTTCGGGCGGTCAACGACCTCGACCTCGACATCCACGCGGGCGAGATTTTCGGTTTGCTCGGGCCGAACGGTTCCGGCAAGAGCACGACGATCAAGATGGTGCTCGGGCTGCTGTACCCGACGCGCGGGCGCGTGTCGGTCTTCGGGCGCTCGCCCGACGACGTGCGCATCAAGAACCGCATCGGCTATTTGCCCGAAGAATCGTATTTGTACCGCTTCCTCAACGCGCGCGAGACGCTTGCATACTACGGCACGCTGTTTCAACTCCATCGCCGCGAACGCAACCGCCGCACCGAGCAACTGCTCGAAATGGTCGGGCTGCGGTCGGCAGCCCGCCGGCCGGTCGGGGAGTACTCGAAGGGGATGGCGCGGCGGATCGGGCTGGCCCAGGCGCTGATCAACGATCCCGACCTGCTGATTCTCGACGAGCCGACCAGCGGGCTCGATCCGATCGGGGCCAAGCTCGTCAAGGACATCATCGTCCGGCTCGGCCGGGAGTATCGCAAGACGATTCTGCTCTCAACTCACCTGCTGGCCGACGTGGAGGAAGTCTGCGACCGGGTAACCATTCTGTTCGGGGGGCGGGCGCAGGTGACCGGTCAAATCCAGGACGTTTTGAGTCGCCGCGACAAGATCCAGATCACTTGCGACCGCTTGTCGGCGGAGACGCTTCAGGAGATCGAAGGGGTGGTTGAGCGGCGCGAGGGCAAATCGCTCCGGGTGGATACGCCACGCGAGCGGTTGGAGTCGCTTTTTCTGCGAATCGTGGAGGAGGCGTACGCCCAGCAGCTGGAAACGGCCGGGACAGCGCCGGTGGGTGAGATCGCCGGCTTTTTGGGCGAAGAGGAGGCCGGCCGCGCCGTACTCGATTCGCTCGTGCACGTCGAGCCGGAGGGTCCGCCGGCGGAAGCCGTGGCAGAGCCCGAGCCACTGGCGCAGACCGGCGCGGTCGACGAGGATGTGCTGGGCGAGTTGACAACGCCCGCGCCGCCGCCGGTGGAGGAGGAACAACCGGTGGCGGCGTCTGAGGAGAAGCCCGCCGCACCGCCGCCGCCGAGCGATCTGGATCGCGCCGTGCTGGACGAACTGACGGGTGAGACGGGGCGTGCCGGCAGGGACGAGGGATGAAGCGCATCCTGGCGATCGCCCGACTGACCTTCTGGGAAGGCATCCGCATGAAGATCGTCCTGGTCTTCGTCGTGGTGTTGCTTTTCGTGGTCCTGCGGTTGCCGTTCGCATTGCGCGGGGATGAGACGCTGTCGGGGCGGCTCCAGACCTTTCTCTCGTATTCACTGGGGGCGCTGAGCGTCTTCATGGGGCTGGCCACGGTGTTTCTGTCGTGCGCGACGCTGACCAGGGATATTCAGGAGTGCTCGATCCATCTGGTCGTGACCAAGCCCGTCTCGCGATTTCAGATTCTGTTCGGCAAGTGGCTGGGTGTCAACGCGCTGAACGTGCTGATGATCATTCTGTCCGGGCTGGTGATCTACGGTTTCGCGGTCTACATCAAGTCCCGGCCGGAGCAGTTCATGCGCGACCGGCTGAAGTTGAGCGATACGGTCTGGACCTCGCGAATCGCCGCCCTGCCCGCGGAGCCCGACTTCGAGCAGTTCGCGCGCGAGCGCGTCGAGGAGCTCGAGGAGCGCGGCCGCGAGTTTCTTTTTGGGAAAGAGCAGGCCGTTCACCAGATCGCCCAAGAAGAAAAGCAGAAGTGGAAGCGCATCGGCCCCCGGGAAGGTCGCATCTATACCTTCGAGGGTCTGCCCCCGCCGCGCAGCGCGGAGACGGTTTATCAGGTGCGCTTCAAGGCACAGGCGGTTCCGCTGGCGGCGGACGAGACTCTGTACATTCATTGGGTACTGCTCGATCCGGAAACCCACGCCCCCTTGCCGAACGCGGACCGCATCACCGACGAACGTTCGGACGTGCGGCACCAGTTCCTGGTGCGGTCGAGCGTGGTCAGGGACGGCAAGGCGGAGATCGCGGTGATCAATCCGCCGAGCAACAAAAACCGGTCGATCTATTTCTCCGGGGATGAATCGCTCGAGATTCTCTATCGGGTCGGCAGCTTCGAAGGGAATCTCGTGAAGAGCCTGCTGCTGATTGTTTTCCGGTTGGCGTTCCTCAGCGCGCTGGGGTTGTTTTTCGGCACCTTTGTGTCGTTTCCCGTCGCCTGTTTTTGCGTGCTGAGTATTTTCCTGTTCTGCGTCGGCGTGCCGTGGTGGCTGGAATCGATCGGCGCCAACATGCAAAGGATTGACCCGAAAGTCGATCCGTACGGTTGGCTGGGGCCCTTCGTGCGGCCGGTGTTGGTGCCGGTGTTGAAGATCGCGCTGCCCAACTTTGTGGCGTACGATGGCGTCGGCCGACTGATCGACGGCTACGCGATCCCCAACAGCCTGATGTTGCGCAGCGCGGCGCATACGCTGGTGTACGGCGTGGTGTTGCTGGTCCTGCCCGGGTGGCTGATCTTCCGTTCGCGGGAGATCGCGGAAACCGTCGTATAGAATGATGTGGGGGTGCCGGGACCCGGGCGGCATGCCGCAGCCGGATGATTCGAAGCGGTCGCGCAAGGGGACACAGTGATGCAGTCGCGCATGATTCAACTTGTCGCTTTCGGTGGCTGCGGCGTTCTGATCGTCGCTGCGTCCAGCTTTACCCCGACGATCAACGAGGGCCGCAAGAGTCTCAACATGTACGGGGTCGAGTCGGTGACTGAGAGTGCGCCGCCGGAGTACGCCTTTGCGATCCAGGCCTTTGGCGCTTTTCGGGGTCTGATCGCGAATATCGCCTTCATCCGGGCTGAAGAGTACAAGCGGGCCGGGCGGTACTACGACGCGATGCAACTTCATAGTTGGATCTGCAAGCTTCAGCCGCGGTTCCCCAGCGTCTGGGAGTACTGCTCCTGGAACATGGCCTGGAACATTTCGGTCA
This sequence comes from Phycisphaerae bacterium, assembly GCA_046758265.1. Taxonomy (GTDB): domain Bacteria; phylum Planctomycetota; class Phycisphaerae; order UBA1845; family Fen-1342; genus JALSRY01. Next base: position 7,196 of record JBHHZX010000050.1, on the reverse strand, counting down.
CCACCTACACGCCTCAGGAGCGCTGGAACTGGGTCTACAACGGGGCCAAGCTGATTCGTGATGAAGGACTGCGCTACAACCCGCGGGCGGTAAACCTGTATCGCCAGCTCGCCTGGATCTTCGTCAACAAGATGAGCGAGACCACCGACGAGCATCACATGACGTACAAACGGAACTGGGCCTGGCGGATGCACCTGGTGCTCGGGCGGCCGCCCGATCCGCTCGGTGAGTACCGCCCGGACCAGCCGTTTGAGGCGCTCGATAAGGGCATCGGCGACGATTTGCTGGCGGAGGTGGCGCGGCGGGAAAAGCAGTGGAGGGCGGAGCGGGACCGAACCCAAGACCCCAACTTGCCGCAGAAATGGGAGGACCCCAACATCGCGCTCGACCCGGTGCTGGACGAGCAGCGGCCGCTGGAATACGAGATCGTCAAGAAGGCCGCGTACGATCGCATCAAGGCAATCGCCGACGCGCCCCAAAAGCTGGATGAGCTTTACGAAACGTACCCGGAGACGCGCGAAATGGTCGCGCAGTTGCGCGAGCTCGGCGTGCGCATCCGCGACGAGAAACTGAGCGAGGACGACTACTGGCGGGAGGAGGGTCTGGCGTTCACGTTCTTCGTGCCTTACCGGCAACTCGACGACCCGGTCTCCCTGCTGGCCCATATCAGGAAGGAAGGCAGCGGGTCCGCAGCGACGGAAGAGGCCCGCATGCTTCAGCGGTTCGATCAGGTCGTCGGGGTGCGCGAAAAGCGTCCGGCCGGGCAGGCGCTGCTGCGTTTTCTGCAACGCAAGGTTCTGCTCGAAGTCTACAAGCTGGACCCCCGGAAGATGGCCGAGCTGACGGCGATATTCGGCCCGATGGACTGGCGGGTCGTCGACGCGCACAGCCTCTACTGGGTGAACGAGGGCCTGATCGCCGGCCAAGAAACCATCAGCAAGTTCGGGAACGACAAGATCAACGCCGCGCGGCTGATCTTCTTCAGTCTACGAAACCTTCAAGAGAGGAACCGACTGGTTTTCGAGCCCTACTACGAGGACATCAACTACTCTTACCTGAACTTCAATTACGACCTGAATTTCATCGAGTCGATGCATCGGGCCTATCTGGCCTACGGGAAGCTGCTGGACCCCGACCCGCAGGAGGGCGGCGTCGGCGGGACGTTCCGCACCGGCCACCAGAACTTCCTCACCGATGCTATCCGCCTGCTGTATTTCGCCGGGCGCGAACGCGAAGCGGCCAAATACTTCCAGTACCTGCGCGACAACTACAGCCGGACGGTTGACGGCCGGTTCAATCCAACGTTTGCGAAGCCTCTGGCGCGGTACGTGATGGACAGCTTCCTGGAGAACATCGACGGTTATTCGGAAACCCGCGACGCGATCAGCGTGCTGCTGATGAGTTCGTTCAACGAGCTCAGGCAGGGCAACCTGGCCCGGCACAACCTGCTGGTCAAAAAGGCGCTCGACCTGCATTCGAAGTACAACGAGGGTCGCATGACCGAGCAGCGGGACAAAATGCAACTTCCGCCGTTTCGCGACTACCAGGCCGACGTGCTGCGCGCTTGGTTCCGGCAGCCTGCGATCTCGCCGACGGTGACGGTCAACAAAGCGCGGCTGTGGGTCTATTTGCCGCTGTATCTCAAGCACGCGGTCTACGATGAGCTACACGAGCTGTTCGCGCGGGAGTGCGCGGCGAGGGCCTTCGAGGTACGGCGGGCATTCCCGGAGCCGCCGGGCATGCAGCAGTCTCGCGAGCGGACAGGGCGGCGCGGCCCGGACAAGAGGGAGGACGGCGTGGAGACGCCCGCTCAGCAGATCGGTTAAGCGTCCCGGCGCGGGTGCGTTGAGGGGCGCTCGTCCGATAATCTGCACCTTGCACTCCGGAAGAATCGTTCTACGCAACTTGACTTCGCCAGCCGTTTACGACATAATTCCTTCGTTTGATGACTAAAGCAAATGGTTCAGTAGCATTCAGCCTGAATTCCTGATATGCGGAGGCCCGAAGTGTCGCTGGCCCAAGCACCTCTGTCACGCCCCGTTCGCATAACCGGTATTCGTAGCGGGGGCCAGTTGACCTATCGCCTGATGGAAATGGGACTGATTGAGGGTGCGCAGGTCGAGGTGCTCGGCCGGGCGCCGCTCGGCGACCCGCTGCACCTGCGCCTGGGCGACTACGAGCTGTCGCTGCGCCGCGAGGAAGCGGAGCTGGTTGACATCGCGAACCTGTGAGCGAGTCCGGCTGCGCCTATCCGGTTGACTCGAATTATCGCCGCCTCGCTGGTCCGACGCGCTGAGGGCTGGCGACGTTTTCCCATGCGGAAACCTAGCCGTGCGCAGTTCCGAGCGGACCCTTTCAAGAGATCGGCGCGACTCGCCGTCCCAGCGCGGCATGGCAATCCACGCGCGTCGCCGCCCACTCGTCGCGCTGATCGGCAATCCCAACACGGGGAAAACGTCACTATTCAACGCGCTCACGGGTTTCCGGCGCCACGCGGCGAACTACCCCGGCGTAACAGTCGAGACCGCGCGTGGGCCGGTGCGCGGCGCCGCCCGGCCCATGGAACTGCTCGACCTACCTGGCACGTACAGCCTCGCGGCGATGTCGCCGGACGAGATGCTCGTGAGCAATGTCCTGTGCGGGCGGCTGGAGGGGCACGAGCGCGCCGACGCGATCCTGGCGATCGTCGATGCGTCGAACCTGCCGCGCAACCTGTATCTGGTGAGCCAACTGCTCGATCTCGAACTGCCCATGGTGGTAGCGGTCAACATGATCGATGTCGCCCGCAGCCGGGGTATCGAGGTCGATTGCGAGCGCCTTTCACGCCGCTTGGGGGTGCCAGCCGTGCCGATCGTTGCCACGCAGCCGAGCTGTCCTCCGCCTCTGCTCGAAGCGCTGGACCGCGTCGTCGTCGGCAGCACCCCCGCGGTGGGCGTCCGACTGCCGAAAGCGCTGGACGACGAGGTCGCCGCCTTGTGCGCGGGACAGCGGGACGCTCCGCAGCGCGCCGAGGCGCTGCGCATCCTGCTCGACCAGGAAGGGTACGCGGAGAAACAGTTCCTCGCCCGCGGGGGGTCGCCTGAGGAGCTCTGGCAGGCCCGGGCCCGGCTGGAAGCCGCCGGCATCGAGGGACCAAGAGCGGAAGTCCAGGCCCGCTATCGCTGGATCCACACGATTCTGGAGGGCGTCATCACGCGTCCGGAAATACCGATCGTCACTTGGTCTGATCGGATCGACCGAATTCTGACGCACCAGGTTTGGGGGGCGGTCTTCCTGTTGGCGGTATTGTTCGTTCTGTTCCAGGCGATTTTCACGTGGGCCGGACCGCTGATGCAGGTCGTCGACTGGGCCTTTGGCACGCTGGCCGAGGTGGTCGCGAAGGTGTTGCCCCAGGGTGCGCTGCAAAGCCTGGTGACCGACGGGATCATCGCCGGCGTCGGCGGCGTGCTCGCGTTCCTGCCGCAGATTCTGATCCTCTTTGCGATCATCGCGATTCTAGAGGATTGCGGCTACATGGCGCGCGCGGCGTATATGAATGACCGGCTGATGCGCGCCTTGGGCTTGAGCGGACGGGCGTTTATACCGTTGCTGTCGTCCTTCGCGTGCGCCGTCCCGGCCATTATGGGGACCCGCGCGATTGCCGATCGGCGCGAGCGATTCGTCACGATTCTGATCGCCCCGTTTATGAGTTGTGCGGCCCGGCTGCCCGTGTACGTGCTGCTGGTCGCCGCCTTTGTACCGGACAACAGATACCTCGGCGGCTGGGCCAGTTTGCACGGTCTGGTCATGCTGGGGATGTACCTTCTGGGGATGGTCGTCGCGGTTCCGATCGCGTGGCTACTGAGAAAGACCGCGTTCGCGGGGCCATCACGCGGATTCTTGCTGGAACTGCCGTCCTACAAGCTGCCGCGGTTGCGCGCGATCTGGCAACGGATGTACGGCGCCGGCCGGGAATTCGCCATACGCGCCGGCACGATCATTCTGGCTGTGAATGTTGTCGTCTGGGCCCTCGGCTACTTTCCACGGAGCGCGACCACACGCAGCGCCGTCGAACGGCAGGCGCAAGCGGCAGGCTGGGACGAAACCACGTTAGAATCCGAGCTCGCCGGGGCGTATCTTCGCGAGAGCTACCTCGGACGGATCGGTCACGCCGTTGAGCCGGTGGTCAAGCCGATCGGCTGGGACTGGCGGATCGGGATGGCGGTGGTTGCGTCGTTTCCGGCCCGCGAGGTCGTCGTGGCGTCGCTGGGAACGATTTACAATCTCGGGGAGCAAGCGGACGAGAAGTCCGACTCGCTGCGCGCGGCGATCAAGGGAGCAACCTGGCCCGACACGGGAGAGCCGGTTTTCACCCTGCCGGTGGCGCTGTCGATCATGGTGTTCTTCGCGCTGTGCGCCCAGTGCGTCAGCACGCTGGTGGTGATCGGCCGCGAAACGGGGTCGTGGTTGTGGCCGGTGGTGTCGTTCGTCAGCATGACCACGATCGCGTATCTTGCAGCTTGGGGCGTGTCCGCGGCCGGGCAGGCACTGGGCTTGTGAAGAATTCCTGATCGACTGGGATGGGTCTTCGGGTAGCGCGGCGCCCGGGTTGGTGGGCGCGCTCTTGTGGTGCTTTCAGTTTACGTGCCAAAGCCTTTTGGATGGAGCGAGCCATGAGATGGGTACGGAATGTCGCGGCAGCGGCAGCGGTCAGCGTGCTGTTCTTCGTGGTGACGAGTCGCACCGTCGCGCAGGACAGAGACGCCAAGCCGTCCGTCAAGACCTTGCCGCCCGTGGTGGTCAGGACGATGCCGCAATCGGGCGACACAAAAGTTGATGCCGCGAAGGTCAAGGAGATCCGGGTCACGTTCAGCAAGGAAATGATGGGCAAGTCCTGGTCCTGGACGCAGATCTCGGACGACACGGCTCTGCCAATTACGGGTGAGATTCGCTACCAGAAGAACAAGAGAACCTGTGTGGCGCCGGTGAAGCTCGAGCCGGGCCGCACCTACGTGAGTTGGCTTAACTCAGCCAAATTCGGCAATTTCAGGGATGCGGACGGGCGCTCCGCTGTTCCGTACCTGCTGGTCTTCGAAACCAAGCCGGCCGGGCCGTAGGACGCCGCCCGTTTGCAGGTGGGGCTTTCTTTCGATCCGGGCCGGCAGGAGCCCGGCGCAGTCATCAGACAAGTCTGCGCCGGACCGCTACAATGCGCCTGCTGTATTCGTGAACTGGGGACGGCGGTGCATCTGAGCCCGGCGGTCCGCATGAGCTGTTTCTACTAGGGTGAGCCGCGATGAAATCACGTCGCCAGGATTTTGTGTTGGGAGTCGTGGTGTTGGCCTTCCTGGGGCTGTTCGTCGGGACGGTGCTGTTCGTCTACCCCTCGTTGGGTGTCGATACACGGCAGGTCACGGTTCGCTTTCGGCACGACGAGGGCGTGGCGCCCCTCAAGCCGGGCAGCCCGGTGATGCTCAGCGGCGCGTTGCAGGTTGGCAAAGTCACCGACGTCAGGAAGCAGCGCGAGACGATCGAAACCGTAGCGGGCCTGCAAGAGCAGTTGCTGATCGTGGTCGAGGCCGAGATCGAGGCGGATCTGACGCTCTATAGCGATTGCCGGATTACGACCGATCAGCCGCCGGTCGGCGGCGGCGGTGTGCTCGTGATCCTCAACGTTGGCACGCCGACGGCGCCAGTGGTGGTCGGGCCGCTGGAAGGCCTGCCGCCGCAAAGCCTGGCGGCGGCCATTGGCACGCTATCGCGGAGATTGTTCGGCCCGAACGGGCTGATCGATAAGCTGGAGCAGATGATCGACGTCAACGTCGAGGGCTCGCTGGCAGCGAAGATCAGCCGAAGCTTGGACGACGTCAACGCGATGACACGAGAGCTGCACGTGCAGCTCAACCCCCGCGAGCAGATGGCGTTGATGAGCAAGGTCCACGCCGTCTTCGACAACCTCAACGATACGACCGCCGCCCTCCGCACACAGTTCGCGGTGGAAGATGAGACCGCGCTGCTGACGAGGGTGCACCTTGTGCTCAACCGGCTCGAAAACGGACTGGCCGAAGCCAATGCGATGTTGCGGGAGAACCGTCCGGCGATTCGCCGCACGATGACCAGCGTCGAGAATATTACCCGCCAGATGGACGAGGAATTGCTCGCGGCCTTCAAGGCCGAGCTCGACCGCGACGACCCAACCTCGCTGGTGGGTAAGATTCACCTGGGCATGGATCGGCTCAACCTATCGCTCGCAAACGTCGTGACCATGACTGACAGCGGCCGCAAGCTGGTCGTTCTGAATCGGCCGGCCTTGCAACGCACCGTCGACAACATCAAGGATATTTCGGACCAGATGCGCGTCGGCGTCCAGGAAATCCTGTTGGCGCCGTGGCGACTCTTCAAACCCCCGGCGGGCGAGATCAAGAAGCTGGAGCTGTTCGAGGCAGCGCGGCGCTTTGCCGAGGCCGCCACCATGCTCGACGACGCCGCGGCGCGGCTGGAAGCGGTCGTGGCGGCAGCGCCGGCGGACGGTCGGATGCTGGGATCACAGGACGACATCCGGACGATTCAGGATTCGCTGCGGTCGGCGTTCGAACGTTTCCAGACCGCTGAAGATTACCTCTGGGAGCAGATGAAATAAGGCGACGTTGTGAGGAAAACGCTGCGGGAACTCTACGACCTGGTAGTGGTGGGCGGCGGTCCGGCCGGCGCGGCCGCCGCGCTGCGGGCATCCCAGCGAGAGGCAACCGTGCTGGTTGTTGAGCAGGAGAAGTTCCCGCGCGCGCACGTGTCTACCGAGTGGCTGGGACCGGCCGGCGTGAACCTCTGCAAAAAGTGTGGCGTGAGCGTCAGGAAGGCCGGCGCAGCCGAGTTCAAGGGAATCCGGCTGCACTCCTGGGACTTGAAGCGCAGTAGGTGCGTTGACGACGCGGAGTTGCGGGGCTGGCTGGTCGATCGCGCGACGTTCGATCAGGCGCTGCTGAGCGAGGCGAGCAGAGCCGGGGCCGAGGCACTGCTGGGCGTCGTGGTGCAGGATCTCAACTTGGGCGAGGAGCGGGCGGTGTTGCGACTGAGCGACGGACGCGACGTCGCCGGCCGGGTGGTGCTGATCGCCGACGGAGTCGCATCGCCGACAGGGCAGATGGCCAACCTGACCTGCGCAGCGCAGCAGCCCGATGTGCCGCAGTGCGCGTCCGCTCAGTGCCAAGCGGGCGAAA
>JBHHZX010000049.1:0-15373 GCA_046758265.1 Phycisphaerae bacterium | reverse complement strand
CACCGGGGGGGACGAGCTAAACCCCTTGACCTGTCCCCGGAACAGAAACGACCAGGTCGGGTTGCCATGAACCATCACGATCGGCTCACCCACTCCTTCGTCAAGGTAGTGCAGCCGCAGACCGTCGAGGTTGAGCCAGTGGCTCTCGAACGGGTACAGATGGCGGAATGGCGTGACGTCGAACGGCATGCCGGGTCGCTACCAATTCACACCAAGCATCAGACAGGCCAGCCCGCTGCCGATGCCAAAAAGACCGACGCGGTCGCCACGTTCGAGGAAGCCGCGCTCCTCGGCGATGGCCGCCGTGATCGGCAGCGAGACCGTGCCGATGTTGCCGAGATACTCGAACGTCGCAAAGTCGCGCTCGGGCGGAATCTCGAGCGCCTTCAGGATCGCGGCCCGATTGGTCGAACCGACCTGGTGGCAGATGATTTTGTCCGGGCCGACGGCAGGCCAGCCCAGTTCGCGGACGAAATCCCGATAGGTCCGCACGCCGAGCGCGACGCCGTTCTCCAATACGTCGAGCGCGTGGGTTTCCAGCTCTTGTCGCGTGGCGTCCTGCAAGCAGCGCTGAGGCCCCCACCGGCAGAGTCTATGGTGCTCACAAGCGCTGCGGGCCACGCCGCCGATGAGCGTGTGACCACCGCTCGAGGTCGACGTGTCGGCCAGGAGCACTGCCACGGCCCCGGAGCCGCCGGTCAGCGTCGCCAGCGACGTTTTGAACAGTTCCATTTGGGGGTTGCTGAGCAGCTTCTCGCTGGTCTGCTCGACGACCTCCCGGGCCGATTCGCACGACACGACCAATCCGGCCCTGATGTATCCGAGCTCGATCGCGTTGGCGATCTGTACCATGCCGTTCAGGACACCGAGGCACGCGTTCGAGACGTCGTAAATCTCCGCGTGCCCCGACAAGCCGAGCCCGTCCGCCACCGCGCACGCCGTCGCGGGTTCCAGGTGGTCACGGCATACGCCGCCGTAGATCAGCAGGCCGATGTCTTCGACGGCGACGTTGGACGCCTCGAGCGCCTTGCGACCGGCCCTGATCGCGCCGCTGGCCATCGTTTGCCCGGAATTCCAAAATCGGCGTTCGCGGATGCCGGTCATGGCTTCGAGCTGTCCGAAGGGGATGCCCAGTTCCGTGTATAACGGCGCGAGGCGTTGCTCGAGCGCGGCCGACGTGACCACGTTGGGGGCCAGCTCGTACGTGATCGCCACAATTCGGACGCGGGAGTATCGCATGAACTCTCAGCCTTCGATCATTCGACCGGCACCAGCCGCAAGGCGAAGCCCGTCATTTCGTAAATGGTTATGCCGTCTACCCTTAGGAAGCCATTGGCCCCGATCGTCGGTCTCGTGCCCTCCTGAACGGCAGTCACGATCGCTTCCACCTCGACCCGCCGGTTGGCCGGGATGATTTGACCACGGTATACCCAGGTGTGCGGAGCGCCAACCGCGATCGGTTCAAAGCGGTGCGTGCTTTGCAAGGCGGGCCAGCGTCGTAACGCGACCACCTTGAGAAGCTGCAAAAACGCTTCCAGCCCCAGCGAGCCGGGGCAGACGGGATCCTGGTAGAAGTGGGCTTTGAAGAACCACTCATCGGGATCGACCCGCTTGACACCGCGGATGAATCCCAGTCCGTCTGGGCCGGCGGCGGGCACGAACAGCTCGATCTCGTCGATCATTCGCAGCGCCCGCGCCGGCAGAGCCGCAGCCGGGCCTGGCGCTGAATTCGTATCGTCCGGATGCATGGGAGCGCACGTTTCCAGCGCGAACCCCTGCCCGCGCTGAGCTTCTTCCGGGCTGGGAACGTAGGACCGCGCATCCGCGGTGCGTGCACCCACCTGTTGCGCCAAGGCCGCATCGGTGAAGAAGCCGAACGTGGTCTCGCCGTGGTAGACCAGCCGGCCGCGCCACCAGAGCTGGAACTCGTATTTGAGCAGCAGCGTCTCACCGGCTTCGGATACGCTGCTAAGCCGAACGCGGGCGGTCAGCGTGCCGGCGTCGGGAAAGATTTCCTCATGCAGCGTCGCGTTGCCACCCAGGTTTCTGAAACGCCGGTCGCGCTCGCTTCGCAGGGCCGAACCGAGATATGCCGCCAGCCACCCGCACGACTGCAAGCCGATCTCCAGCAGCACGACCAGCGGCATCGCGCGCTGGCGGTTGGCCCGGAAATACCACGCGTCCGGCGGCACGTCATACTGCGCTTCGATCCAGCCGCCCGCCTCGAGCCGCCACGCCTGCGCGTGAATCTCGGTAACGCGTGTCAAGAAGGAGAACGGCGGGCCGGGCAGCCGGGCCAGGCGCCGGTCGCGCTCGAAGGGGCGGTACTCTTCGCCGAACGCGTACGATGGGCTGCCGACCGCGAACGCGAGGATGCGATCGGTGTCGAACAGCGCGGGCTTCTTGTCCGACAAGGGGACACCGTCGCCGATCGGCTGCGACACACTCGGAAGGGTGCCACTGGCAGCTTGCTGCCAGTGCTCCTCGATCGGCAGGATTCTGCCGGGCACGGGCGGACAAGCCGCCCGTGGCACCGGTTCGGCTTTGCGCCACGTGGCTTCGACCTGCTCCCGGGACAGCCCGCTGATCTTCAGCGACATGTCGGTGAACTGCACGATCCGCCGGCCGTCGGCGTACATGAAGGCGTCCGCGATGACGTACGGCTCGGGCGCGGAGCCGATCTCCTTGAGCTGCACCTCGTACGTGACGACCTTTGTCGCCGGCGTTACCGGCCCACGGCAGCGCAGCTTGCTCGGCACGTCGGCCAGCGGCTCGTAGCCGGCGCCGGCTCGCTCGCCCACCCAGCCCATGCGCAGCAGAAGAATCCGCAACGCGTGTGAGCAGCATTCGTGCATGAGCGTGCCCGGCATGACCATGTCGTCAACGAAGTGGCAGGTCAGGAACCAGTCGTCGGGGTGGATGTCGGCTTCGGCGCGGATCATGCCCAGGCCGTAGCGTCCGCCGTTTGGGTCCAGTTTCTGCACGCGATGCACCAGGCGCATGCGGCCGCCGGGAATGCGCAGAGGATCGCGCAAATTGAGTCCGGCGAAGAGCGGACCGAAGCAGCCCTCCAGATCACCGGCACGGAGCGCGTCGAGTTGCTGTTCGCTGTAGGATTCCACTGCCATGGGCACGAGTGCGCGCCAGTTCGCAGCGCGGCGACCGGCTGCGGGGAGCTGCTCTTCCGGCGTCAAGACGATGCCGCCGGAGTCCTCAATCTCTTCTTCCGTGAAGAAGCCGGCGCAACCATTGGTCACCGTCAGCAACGGCTGACCGGCGACCGTCGCTTCGAAGCGGAAGAAGAACAGGTACGTTTCGCCCTGGCGAGCGAACTTGTCGATGGTGATTTCGTAGCGGATCGTCTCGCCGGGCCGTGGCAGGCCGCGGTGGAATCGCACCATCGCGTCGAGCAGCCGATACGTGCGCGTCCCTTTGACCACCAAGTCGATGCCGAGATAGCTGCAGAGGAACAGGTCGGCCTGGCCGGCCTCGACCGCGATGCAGACCGGCGCCCGGTCGCCGTCCAGATACCACCCACCGGGTAGAACGTCATGCTCGGTCACGATCGTGCCGGAAGTGAGCGCGCCCTTTTCGCCGGTAACCGAGAGAATGCGGTCTACCAGCATTAACGGCTCGTCCGGCAAGCGAACCCGTGCGCGATATGTATCGACCTCGGCAAACTCGGGACCGAGCACTTTCGCGACCGAGCCGATCGCGAATTCCATACACATGTCGCGCGAGTATGCCACCGGCGCGGAATCTCCCGCGGGGGCAGCACCGGCTTCCAGCTGATATGAGCCTTCCGCCGCGCGAGCGACCTTGGCGCCGGGCGCAGCGGCCAGCGCGTCGAGCAAGCGCGTTTGAAACGCCAGGGCTTGTCCCATGCCGCGCATTGCGGTTTGCGAGAAACTCAGAAACGCCTCGTGTGCCCGCGCGGTCGCAATGCTGCCCTGGGCGACAGTCGCGGCGAGACCGGCGAGCGGCGCCGAAGTCGTGCCGCCGCCATTCGATCGAGTGCTGACAGTCGCAGCTTCACGCACGCGGGCCGGCCGCTGCGGCAATTGGGGCTGCGGGGGCGGAGCGCCGGTTGGAAGCACAATTCGCGGACGCGTCGTTTTGACCGCCGTCGGCGGGCGATGCTCGATTTCTCCTGTTTGCCCCGAGAGGGCTGATTCCCGCGCGTCGACCTCTTCGAGCACCACGTGCGCGCAGTTACCATCGAGCGTGATCGCGCTAACGCCGGCGCGGCGGGACCCGTCGGCGCAGTCACGCTGCCAGTGCTGCGCGAACCGCGGCAGGTGAAAGGCAGCAGCATCCCATGACACGCCGCGAGCCGGCTGTTCAAAACCACGCAGCGGTGGAATGACCTGGTGGTGAAGACAGAGCGCGGCTTTGACGACAGAAGCCAGACCGGACGCCGCTCCGGTGTGACCGATGTTCGCTTTAACCGATCCGATCGCGGGCGGCGTGCCGTCGCTCTCGCTGAAATAGGCGCCCAGCGCCTGCGCCTCAATACGATCTTCTTGCGGATGCCCGCTACCGTGCGCCTCGACATAACCGACGGTCTGGGGCTTGACGCCAGCGTCAGTGTAGGCGCGTTCGAGCGCGAGCTCGTACGTCCGTTGCGTGGGACAGGCCGGCCGGTCACCGCTCGCAAAGCCCAAGCCGCGTACGACGGCGTAGACACGGTCGCGGTCCGCGAGCGCATCGGGTAGCCGCTTCAGTATGAGCGCCACCGCCCCTTCGCCCACGACGGTTCCGTCGGCGGCGGCATCAAATGGTCGTACCTCGCCGCGATTGGAATACGGTCGCAGGGGGTGCGTGCTTAGTGCGGCGCGGACATCGCCGGCCAGGTCAACGGCGCCAACCAGGACCCAGTCGAGCTCATTGCGTTGCAGCGCGCGGACGCCGACCTCCAGCGCCCGCAACCCCGAGGCTTCCTCGGCGGAGATGGCAAAGCTTGGACCACCGAACGCGAACTCGCGCGCGATCCGGCTGGCGATGATGTTGCCCAGGGCGCCGACCACGCGGTTGGCGTTGAGGGCCGGGCCGGCCGCGTCGCGCAGCGACCTCACCCAGTCGCCCAGCTCCTGCTCGCTCAACTCGAGTTCGAGCACGCGGGCCCACGAGCGTGCCTGCGGCAACAGCACCCAGCGCTGGTGATAGTTGCTGGTATTCAGGTCGAGGCCCATTCCGATGATCACGCCGGTTCGCAGCCGCCGCTCATGCGACCGCATCCGGGCGTCCTCGAGCGCGCGGGCCGCCACCTGCAACATCAACATCTGTTGTGGCAGGACTTCGGGAATCTCGCTGGGCGGGACGCGGAATTCGCCGACGTCGAAGCAGAGCGAATCGACGTACGCCCCGGGCATGGCTCGGCCTTCGAGCCGTTCGGCCGCGAGTTCATCACCGCCGCGCCAACGGTTCGCCGGTCGCGGACGAATCGCCGATTCGCCGCTTGCCACCAACTCTTGGAACGCCCGCAACGAATCAATCGCGCCCACACGGATGTCCATTCCGACGATCGCAATTGGCGCCGGGGCGCCTTCCGCACCCGGCGCGGCCTCTGCCGGCTCAGATGCCGGCTCCGCCGCGCGCCAAGCTGGTGCCGTCGTTTTTCGAGTGACAACCTGCCGGAGCGGATCCCACTCCTCGATCAGCATGTGAGCGTTTATCCCACCGAAGCCAAAGGCGCTCACCGCGGCACGGCGCGGCGTTTTCTCATCGCGGCGGCTCCAGGGCGCGGCTTCGGTCTGAACACGGAACGGGCTGGCGTCCGGGTTGAAGCCCGGGGCGGGACGCTCGAAATTCGCCGATGGTGGCAGCCGCTTTTCCTGGAGTGCCAGCAGCACCTTGATCAGCCCGGCCGCCCCGGCCGCTGTCAACAAGTGCCCGATCATCGACTTGACCGAGCCGATCGCGCACTGCCCCGCCTGCCAGCCGGAGTCGCCCCACAGCATATGCAGGCTCTCGAGTTCGGCGGCGTCGCCGACCGGCGTGCCGGTCCCGTGACATTCGATCAGATCGACGTCCGTCGGCGCCCAGCCAGCCTGCCGGTAGGCGGCGCGCATCGCGCGGAGTTGCCCTTCGGAATCTGCCGCCAGCAGGCTGCCGGCGACGTCGTTCGACAACCCGATGCCGCGAATGACGCCGTGAATATGGTCCCCGTCGCGCAGCGCGTCCTCGAGCCGCTTGAGCAGCAGCATGCCCGCGCCCTCGCCGACGAGCAGCCCGTCGGCGTCGGCGTCAAACGGCCGACAGCGACCCGACGGCGACAGCGCTTGAAGCTGGCTGAAACCCATCTGCGTATAGAGCGACTCCGGCCGCGACACGCCTCCCGCCAGCATCGCGTCAGTCCGCCGCGCCCGCAGCTCTTCGCACGCCAGCTTTACGGCATACAGACTCGACGCGCAGGCCGCGTCGAGCGTCAGGCTGCCGCCACGTAGCCCCAAGGCCCCAGCCAGCAACCCGGCCGGAAGCGCCGTCACGCGGGCGTTGAACGGCGAGATCTCCTCCCCAGGCTCCGCTAGCTCTGCCACGCGGTCGCCAAACAGCCTCCTGGCAAATGAGCGCCCCAACACCGCCCGAGTAATCGCCGAGGAACCGTCGGTCGGCAAAGCGATCGCGGCCAGCATGATGCCGACGCGTTCGGGGTTCAGATTGTGAGTGACACCGGCCCGGTAGGCCTGCCGCCCGACGTGGAGTACCATCGAATAAAGCGGATCGAGCTCGCGCAGGAGGTCCGGCTGGACGTTGAGCCCCGCGGGATCAAGCGCAAACCCCTCCACAAAACACGCGCGATCCGAATACGCCTTGTCCGGCCCCGAGCGCGGGTCGTACGCGTCGCGCCGGTCAATGATCCAGCGACCGGACGGAACCGCGCGCGTCGCATCGACCTTCGTAAAGATGTTGCGCCGAAACGTATCGAGATCGAGCGCCGCCGGAAACAACCCTCCCAGCCCGACAATCGCAATCGGCGTCGCGTCGCTCATTCCGCGCATCCCCGTGTGGAGGCTAGGCGCCGACGGCTGCGTTCCGGTCGAAGGCCGCCCGCAGCGACGCATCGACCGTCCACTCGTGCCGCTCCATCCGCGCGATGACCTGTCCCGTGGCGTCGAGGAAGGTCAGATCGGCGGCCATCCACTGCGGCCCGGTTTGGTGCACCTCCAGCACTGTGGTGACGCCCTCGGGTGGGAATGGCTGGTATTGCCGGCAACGGGCGCCGCGGCTGGGCAGCGCCACGGCCCCCAGCTCTTCGTGGCACCAGAGCACGCCCAGTTGCAGCCCCGCGTCCACTACCAGCGGATCGCCGAGCCACGAGGTTCTGAGGGGCTCTGTCATCCACGCCTCGGGCGCCGGTGCCGAGCGCACCTCGGCCACCATCCCGCGCTCCGAGATTCCAGCGACGCGCTTGATCCCGCGGAAATGTGGGCCGTGGAACAGGATGTCACGGTATACGGCGTCGATGTCTGGTGTGTATGGCCGCTCGCGCAAGTTCGCCGGCATCTCAAACGCCGGCGATTCCGGGAATCGGGTGGTAAGCAGCACCTTCGCCCGGGCGTGGGTAAACTCCTGCTCGCTGGCCCGGCCGCTGCGCAATTCGGCGTAAACTTCGAACGTATCACCGTCGCGCTTGGCGCGCGAGGCTAAGACCCGGATCGCTTTGGGTCCCTTGTCGAGAATCACGCCCTTAAGCACCCGGAAGTCGTCGAAACCGTGCAAAACAAGGCCCGGGTTATCGTGCAGGGCGCCGTGACCAAGCCATTCGAGGATCATCGCCACCGGCAACACCGGATGCCCGTCGAGGACGTGCGAGCAGAGGAAGGGATGGCTCTCGACGTCCAGCTCCCGCTCGAACGCGATCGCCATTCTGCCGTTGCCCGCCACCACCTGCTGCGGTTGAGGGCCGCTGGGTGACGGCGGCAGCATCGGCTCCGGCAGCGAGCCGCCGATCAACACCTCGACCGCGTCGCGGTCGCGCGTGCACAATTCATCGACCATGCAGCGCGCCCCGGCGTCGAGCGGCATCAGCTTGATACCCAGGCGCGTGAACTCGTGCTTCAAGGCCGGCGTTATCATCCCGCCGTCCCATGGTCCCCAATTGATCGAAACGACGCGGCACTCCGGGCGCAACGCTGCCTGCTGATGCGCGACCTTGTTCAACACCTCGTTGGCGATTGCGTAATCGACCTGGCCCGCACGGCCGAAGCGCCCGCTGACCGACGAGAAGAACACCATGAACTTGAGGTCGTCGTCCCGCACGGCATCCAGCAGCGCGCGAAGCCCTACCACCTTCGTATCAAAGACGCGGGCGAACTGCTCCGGCGTCTTGTCCTCAATGCGGCGATCCTCGATCACGCCCGCCCCGTGGATCAGCCCCCGCACCGGTCCGTACTCCCGACGAACCTCATCGAGCAGCTCGGCAACCGCGGCCCGGTCGCGCACGTCAACCGCACGGTAGACCACTGTGGACCCGCTCGATCGTAGCCGGTCAAGGTTCCGAGCTACCTCGCGATTGGCCATCCGCCGACGGTACTCTGCTTCCAGTTCTACCGGGGCCGGTTGCTTTGCCCGGTCGAACGCATGCGCGAGCAGCGCCCGCTTGATTTCGGCCTCACCCTCGTGGCGCGCAAGCCAGTCCGGTTCGGATGTCGGCGCTGGCGAGCGCCCCACCAGGACCAGCGTCGGCCGCTTCGACTGCGTCAAGGCCAGCGCCGCCTCCGCCGTCACGCCCCGCGCGCCGCCGCTGATTACGACTACGTCTCGGTCTTCGAGCGGCAGACTTCCCGGCGTCGCGGACGACGAGATCGTCTGCAAGCCAACCCGGCTGTCTGTGTCCAGCCCTACTTCGATCGGCCCGTCAGCGCCCAGCTCGCGTACAATCGCGTCGGCGATGGCGTCCACGTCCTGCCACGCCGGCGAAACGTCGAGCGCTCGGCAGTGTACCTCCGGCCACTCATGTGCTGCTGTCTTCGCTAAACCGGATAACCCCCCGTGAAGTGGATTGAATGCGCCGCCACGCAACCCGAACGCGCCGCCGAGGCGGGAGATCGTCGCCAACAGCGCCCCGCCGCTCGCAGCCGCATCACGGAGATTCGGCCCCAGCCTTTTCACGCGTGCAAACGCCGCCTTGAGATCCTCTTCCGTATCCTCATCCCATTGCGCGGCGTCAATCTCCGTTGGTGGCGCCAGGAGAATCAGTCCGCCGGCTTTGCGCTTGCTAGCGTCTTCCGTATCAGTCCGCCGCCCGATCACACGCGCGGCGTGTCCCAGTGAAACCAGCCGCTTCACCAACGTCGGTGCGAGCGGCGTGCCGTCGTCGGTGACCCACACTTCGTAGCCCGCCGCAATCCGCAACGGATGCTGCTTTGCGGGCGCTAACTCCACGGTCGTCAGTATCCGTCGCTCGAGCTTCGCCGCGGGCAGCGTATCCGCCGGTGGCGGCGCGGTTGGTTGCGCCGGTTCCGGCGTTGATTCGGATGGTGTGGCCAACACAGCGGAGGCCGCGCCTGCGCCGTGCGCGTATTCGATGATGTTGCGCAGCGTGCGCAAGCTGCCCATGTACTGCGCGTTCACCGCCTCCATGCCCGGAACGCGCCGTTGCACTGCGCCGAAAATCTCGAGTCGCTTGATCGAGTCGATTCCCAAGTCGGCTTCCATGTCCATGTCGAGGTCGAGCATCTCGACCGGGTAGCCCGTCAACTCGAAGCCCGGCTCCAGCACAATCCGTTCGAACTCGCCGGCAGCCCCGTCGCTCGTGCCGCCGGCGGTCTCCACGTCACCACTTTCGCCTGTCGCGCTCCCATCCGCCGACGGGGCTAGGGAGGGCTCGCTTGCCGTCCCCGCAAGTGCGAGCTCAACGATCTCGCGGAGCGTTTTCGGTTGAATCGCCCGCCTGGCCGGAAGCCGATTCGATGATGGAAGCTGGTTCTGGAGTGCGGAAAGAATCTCGACCCGCCGAACCTCGTCGATTCCGAGGTCGTCATCCAGATGCATGTCCAAATGGACCGATTCCAGCGGATAGCCGGTCTTTTCGCTGACGATCCGCAGCAGGGCGGCCTCGACGGTCCGCGCCTTACTGTCACCGCCGGAGCCGGTCGGCGCCGCAGACGCGGGACTCGGCGGCGACGGTCCTGGCAAGCCGAGCGCGCCTGCCAGCAACCGCTGCTGGTTCTGGATCAGCAGCTCGATCGTCTTGTGCGCCTGTTCCTGCGTTTGGAGGAAGCGTTGATGCGCAGCGGCGGTCTGCTGCTGGAGCGTCTGCATGGCGCGCAATCCTTCCTGCACCACCTGGAAGCCCTGCGCGAGCTGATCGGCGTGCGCGGCGTCGGGCTGCGACGGTCGTGCAGCGCGCGCCGCGGACGTACTGCAATCAACGGATGTCGGCGTGGCAGCCGGAACCTGCGGAGCGTCGCCGTTTTCGAAAATGTTCATACTTGTGTTTTCGACCTCTTCTTTCGCCACGGGACCTGCGTGTTTATGTATATCCGGCGCCGGTTTCGCCGGGGAACGGTAGTTGCATCCGAGCAGTGAAAGGGCCATGTTCGGGTGGACGACCTCGGGGGCCGGGCGTTCCCAGGCCTGAAGATCGACGTTATAGCCCAGCACGGTCAGCAGCGCGAGGACCCGCGCCAGGTCCACCACGCCGTTGCCGCGTCCGCGGCTCGCGTCGAGGGCGAGCGCATACAGCCGGTTGCCGTGCAGGATGTTCCGCACCAGCCCCGTGAGCACGTTCTTCGGGCCGACCTCGATAAACGTGCGCGCCCCCGCATCGTACAGATTCTTGATTTGATCCACGAAGTTGACCGGGCTGGTTAGCTGCCGCGCCAACAGATCGCGGGCGGCACCGGCGTCAGCCGGATACAGGGCCGCCGTCACGTTGGCGAACACGGGAATCCTTCCCAGCTCGAATGAAATCTCTTCCAGTGCAGCCCGAAACCGTTCCTGGGCCGGCACCATGAACTTGGTGTGAAATGCCGCGGAGACTTCCAGCATTTTCGTCCGCCAGCCGCGTTGCTGGCACGCCTGGCCAACCTTCTCGACCGCTTTACGTAGCCCCGAGATGATGCCCTGCACCGGGGTGTTGCGGTTGGCGAGGACGACATCGTCGCTTTCCGCTTGAAGCAGGTCGTCGATTTCTTCCAGTGGGGCGTCCACAGCCAGCATCGCGCCGTGCCCGCCTTTCGCTGCGCCCATCAGACAACCGCGCAGGCGCGCAAGCTGTCGCAACGCTTCATCGCCGATCCGACCGGCGGCGCGCAGCGCGACAAGTTCGCCGAAACTGTGCCCCGCCGCGAAGTCGGGCTTGATGCCGAAACGCTTCAGCACCCGCAGCATCGCCAAGCTCACGGCGCCGAGCGCCGGCTGCGTGATTTCGGTGCGTTTCAGTTCGTCTTCCTGGTCGCGCCGCACTTGTGCGCTGAACGTCGGCTGCGGATAAATGCGATCGGCCAGGCATTCGCCATTGCCGTCCGCCGCGTCGGCCTCCGCCACCGCGTCGAAGGCTTCGGGGAACTGGCAGACGAGGTCGCGGCCCATGCTGCCGTATTGGCTTCCCTGTCCCGGAAACAAAAACGCGAGCTTGCCGGCCTCGCCCGGACCGCCGAAGAAGACGTTCGGCAATTGCCAGGCTTTTTCGGTTCCCTTTTGTTTCAATGCCGCCTTCGCGGTGGTGACGAGTGTGGTCAAGTCCACCTGACGTTCGACGACCAGCACCAGCCGGTAGCCGTCCTTTGCGGAGAACTTCTCGCGCGAGCGTGCCGCTCGATTGGCCAGCTCGTTGCGGGCAAACCCCTTGGCTGCCGCCGCAGCCCACTCATCGAGCCTGGTCTCCAGATGGGCCGGATCAGGCGCGGACAGGGCCACAATCTCGACCGAACCGTCCCAGGTCACTTCGCGGTTTGTGTCGGGGTGCTCCTCGAGCACTGCGTGAAAATTGCTCCCGCCGAAACCGAACGAACTGACCGCGGCCCGCCGCGGATAATCGTGGTTGGAAAACCACGGTCGCGTCTCGGTGCTCAGATAGAACGGGCTGTCAGCCAGACCGAGCTTCGGATTGGGCTCGCTGATTTTGATCGTGGCGGGCAGCACGCGGTGGTGCAGCGCGAGAACGGCCTTGATCATGCTCGCCGCCCCGGCCGCCGCCTTGGTATGCCCGATCTGCGATTTAACCGAGCCGAGCGCGCACCATTTGCGCTCGCGTTTCGCTTCGCGGTAAACGGTCGTGAGCGCCTCGAGCTCGACCGCATCGCCGACCTTGGTGCCGGTGCCGTGCGCCTCGACCAGTTCGATTGTCACCGGATCGACAGCGCTGATCTCGTACGCGGCGCGCAGCGCCCTCGCCTGCCCCACCGCATGCGGCGCATAAATGCTCTGCGAGCGCCCGTCACTCGACGTGCCGATCCCGCGCAGGACGGCGTAGACGCGGTCGTTGTCACGCTCGGCGTCTCCGAGCCGCTTCAACACCAGCATGCCCACGCCCTCGCCGATCACGGTGCCATCGGCGTCCTTGGAGAAGGGCCGGGCATCGCCGGTCGGCGAGAGTGCCTGGGCCTTGCTGAAGCACATGAACATGAAGATGTCGTTGAGCGTATCGACGCCGCCGCTCAGCACCAGGTCCGTTCGGCCGCTGCTCAGCTCGAGCGCCGCCAGGTGCACGGCACTGAGCGAGCTGGCGCAGGCGGCATCCACCACGCAGTTCGTTCCGCGGAGATCGAGGCGGTTGGCGATCCGCCCCGCGACCACGTTCCCGAGCAGCCCGGGGAACGAGTTTTCCTGCCACTGCACGTAGGCCTTCGCGATGCGCCGCACGACGTCCTCGGCAACGTCGGGCGCGAGGCCCGCTTCGCGCAGCGCGTCACGCCAGATCGGATGCCCCAGCCGGGCACCGAGCGGCAACACCAACTCCTGCATGCCGGTCACGCCCAGAATCACGCTCGCCCGCCGGCGGTCGAATCCGCGTCGGTCGTCGTAACCAGCCTCGCTGAGTGCCCGTTTCGCCACCACCAGTCCCAGCAGTTGGGCGGTGTCGGTTGCCTCGATGATTGTTGGCGGAATCCCGAACTCCAGCGGATCGAAAGCCGTCGGCGACAAGAACGCCCCCCGCTTGCAGTTGAGCATGTCGGCGTTGCCCGGATCTTCCGCGAAGTAGTCCGAGATCTTCCAGTGCGATTCGGGCACCTCGCTGACGCCGTCCTCGCAGTGCCGGATCAGCCGCCAGTATTCATGCAGACCCTCGGCGTTTGGGAACAGGCAGTCCATCCCGATGATGGCGATCGGGCACTGACGCGTGCTTTCGCTATCACCCGGCATACACATGCTCCGTTCTTGCTAGGTCTTCAGTCCACCAGAGCCGACAGTTCCGCACGTGGGCGCGGCGCGAACCGCTGCGCATCCGGCGCCAGCGGCACGCCCTGGGCCCGCAGCCACCCGGCCCGCGTCAGCGCCGCCGCCCCGACCAACAGATTCATCGCGACGGTGACGACGTCACGATTCTCCGGCCGTTCAAGGAATGTGCCGCGTACCCACTCATTGAACGCACCCATTGCCGGCCCGCACCAGACCTGGTAGTCCACTTTCCGCGACGGCTCGCCGCGGTTCGCCCAGGTCGAGGACTGCCCCAGGTACCATCGAAACACCAGCGCCATCTTGTGCTTCGGGTCCTGCTCGGCGTGCTCGATCTGCCATCGGTCCCGTTTGGCGAAAAACTCTTTGGTCTCGTTCCAGACCTCCGGGAGCGACGCGCGAAAGTAATCCCGCGCGAGCATCTCCCGGAGCGTCGCCGGGATGTCTTCCAGCCGGTCGTACGTCCGGTAGAGGTCGTACAGCTTTCGAGCCCGGATTCCGAACACGGTGCCGCGCTTCAGCACCTGCACCTTCACGCCCATCTCGAACATGTCGGCGGCCGGCGCCATGATCACGTCCGCCTGGCCCGCTTCCGCCCACATCTCGCGGACCGCGGTGGACGTGCCCGCCTCGACGCACGCCTGGTTGATCGTACCCGTCAGGATGTACGCCGCCCCCATCGCAAAGGCGGCCACGGCCGACGCGGGCGTCGCGATTCCGCCGGCCGCACCGACCCGAAGCGCCGTAGAATATCCGAATTTGGACTGCAACTCATCGCGCAAGGCCAGCATCGTCGGGAGCAATGTGAGCGGCGAACGATTGTCGGTGTGCCCGCCCGAATCCGCTTCCGCCGTCAAGTCTTCAGCGACCGGGATCGCTTCCGCCATCTCAGCCTGCTGCGGTGTAAGCACGCCCTTGGCAACCAGCGTCCGCAGCATCGGCTCAGGCGGCGGAGTGAAGAACCTGCGCGCGACCTCCACGCGCGACACCTTTGCGACCACGCGGTTCGGTGCGATCACCCGGCCTTCTCCGTCGCGATGAATTCCAGCTACCCGATAACGGATCAACGGCTCCGTCAGGTCGAGGTACGCCGAAGCGCTCAGCAGCCGAATCTGATGCCGCAAATACAAGTCCACGGTGTCTGACTCGAGCTGCGGTTCATTCGGACTGTGAATCAGATTGAAGCCGTACGGCAGATCGCCAAGAGAGGCTTCTATGCGGTCGATTGCCGCCTCAATTCGGCCGATTGCGAGCCCGGCGGCGCCGAAGAACCCGAGCATCCCGGCCCGGGCCATGGCTTCAACCATCTCTTCCGACGCAATCCCGTTTGCCATCGCGCCGGCGACGTACGCATAGCGCACGCCGTGCGTGGCGCGGAACTCCGGGTCCCCAAGCTGCTCGGGCCGCAGCGCGGGCACGAAGCCCAGCAGCGGAAAGCCTGTCGGCGCCCTGTCTCCATGGGCGTCGAACGTGGCCACCCCCGCGTGCGCAACGCCGGGCCGCCCGTCCACGTCCATCACGTAGACCGCCGACCCGACCCGCTGTATCCCCGCACCGAGCGCACGTTCGCCGATCGCGGGCGGCGACTCACCGCCGCTCCACCAGCCCAGGCGACGTTGCCGCACGCCCGGCACCGACATGGTTGGGCTTCCAGGCACCAATCGAAATCGTCCCGTTTCGTCGCACCGCCTGGTACTAAACGCACCTCGAACGTCCCGCGCCCCGACGTCTCCAGCAGCCACCACACTTTGCCTGTTGGCGGCTTCGGCCCCCTGTCAGCCCCGGCCCGCGGACCGCGCCGTACTTGCTCAAGGATGGATACTATAGCGGGATGGCGCCTACACCCCATCCCCGACGGCCAAAAATCACGGCCGCCGCGGCCTCCAGCTGTGCGTCCGTGTCAG
This sequence comes from Phycisphaerae bacterium, assembly GCA_046758265.1. Lineage (GTDB taxonomy): Bacteria > Planctomycetota > Phycisphaerae > UBA1845 > Fen-1342 > JALSRY01. Next base: position 125 of record JBHHZX010000049.1, on the reverse strand, counting down.
GGCACCAGGAACGAATCGGTCTGCGTCAGCGGTCCGACAGTCCGGTTCGGGCCGGGAACCGTCCCGATGAGCGCCGGGTGAAACTATGAAGCGGAGGTCGAGCCGAGCGGTTCAAGATTCCTTGG
>JBHHZX010000048.1:0-15414 GCA_046758265.1 Phycisphaerae bacterium | reverse complement strand
AATGCGGCCGGTCCGCGTGCTGCGCGCGTCGGGCAGCGCGTCGACGTACGTCCCGCGCAGCTTCTGCAACTCGCGGTATTCCAGCAGCAACGCCGGTAGCGCATGACCCGTCTCGCGGGCCAGCGTTTCCAACGTCTCGGCGTCGGTCGAGCGCGTCGTCTTGGTCTTCCTGACAACGCGAAAGTCGAGCTGGTCGAACAGCACCTCGCCGAGCTGCTTGGGCGAATCGAGGTTGAACCTCATGCCGGCCAGCTCGTGCACCTGGTCGGTGAGCGCCGCAACCCGGGCCGCCAACTCCTCGCTCATGCCGGCCAGGAAATCGGCATCCAAGCTGATGCCGTGGTACTCCATCTCGGTGAGCACAGAGACCAGCGGCATCTCGGTCCCGTAGAAGAGCGGTTCCAGGTCCGAGCCCCTCAGTTGCGGCTCAAATAGCTCCTTCAGCCGCCAGGTATAATCCGCGTCCTCGGCGGCGTACTCGGCAACCTGTTCGAGCGGGACCTGGTCCATTCTCATTTGATCGCGACCTTTGCCGATTAGGTCGCTGATCGGGATCATCTTGTGGCCAAGCAGTTCGCGGACGAGCTTGTCCAGCTTGTAGGAAGTGCGGGTCGGGTCGAGCACGAAGGCCGCGATCATCGTGTCGAACAACGGCCCTTCCACCGGCATCTCCGCGACCCGCAGCACCGTCAGGTCGTATTTCAGGTTCTGTCCGACCTTGAGCGTTTCGGGATTGGCGAGAACCGGCGCCAGCCGCTCGCGAACGAGCTTTGGCGGCAGGGCCCGGCCATAGAGGGCCCGGACCGGAATGTAGCAGCCGCGGCCGGCTTCCCACGAGAAGGACAGCCCCACCAGGTCGGCGTCGATCGCGTTCACACTCGTGGTTTCCGTGTCCAGCGCGAACGCCGGCTGCTCTCTCAGCGCGAGGACGAACCGGTCAAGTTTCCCCGGCGTATTGACGAGCTGGTAGTCGCCGCCTTTTCGCAGGGCCGGTTCGATCGGCACCGCGGGCGCCAGGTCCGCGCCCGTTTCGGTCCGCACAGCGGACTCTACACCCCCTTCGTCGCTTCGTCGCTCCGTCGCTTCGTCGCTAGCTGCCGACAACTGTTCCAACAGCCGCCGGAACCCCAGCTCCTCGAAGATGGGCCGCACCGCCGCCCAGTCGAAGCGTCCGCACTCGGCTTGCTGGAGCTCAAACTCGATCGGCACGTCGTCACGCAGCGTCACGAGTTGTCGCGTCATTTCCAGCCGGGGCGCGAACGCTTTGACGTTCTCGCGCTGCTTGGGCGTGAGCTCGTCGGCGTGCTCGACGACCCCCTGTGCTGAGCCATACTTCTGGAGCAGCTTGGCCGCCGTCTTCGGTCCGATGCCTTCCACGCCCGGCACGTTGTCCACGCTGTCGCCGGTCAACACCTGGGCGTCGATCGCCTGTTCCGGCCGCCAGCCCTTCGTCTCGAGGAGCCGCTGGGGTGTGATGACCTCCTCCTTCATGGGGTCGTACAGCGAGACGCGGTCGGAGAGCAGTTGTTCCAGATCCTTGTCGCGGCTGACAAGGTAGACGTGCAGGTCGGGATCATCGAACTGGCGAATCAGCGTCGCGATGATGTCGTCCGCTTCGAACCGCTCCTTGCGCAAGATCGGAATCCCCGCGGCTTCGAGAATCGACACGATCCGGTCGGCTTGCACCGGCAAATCCTCCGGCGGCGGGTCGCGATGGGCCTTGTACTCGGGGTAGATTTCCTTGCGAAAGACGGTCTCGTCGGACACGTCCATCACCATGGCGAAGTAATCCGGCGAGCGATCGCGCAGCAGATTGAGCACCATTTGGCAGAACACGTGCGTGGCCCGCGTGGGCTCGCCGGTCGGCGCAGACAGGTTCCCGAACGGCGCATAGTAGGCGCGGTAGATTTGCGCGTGCCCATCGATCAGGTAGAGTGCACGTGCCATGCCGGGATGGTACGCGAGACCCTGGCGTGCGTCATCGGGAAAACGAGAGTCCGGTCAGCGGCGTCGCACTCCGCCGATACGACCGCGAACGCCGGAACGCGACCCGCGACCGCTGCTCCGCGACGATGGCCTGATTGCGCGAACTGACGAGCGCGGCGTCGTGCGGATCAGGCGCGTTGAGGAGCGTCCCGGGCGCAACCCGCCGCGGATAGCCCGTCCGCGGGAACGATAAGCCTCGCGCAACGCCGTGGAGCGTGCTCGGATCCCAGCACGGATGCCCCGGGTTCCCGAGCTGCTCCGCCGGACGTGGCTCAGCGAGCGTCTGTGAAGCAGGCTGCGATGCCGCAAGACTGGCCGGGAGCTGTGGGGTCGATAGGCGTGCGTCCGGTGCCTGCGGTCGCGCGTGCTCAAGTACGCCCGGGGGCGGCGGTAGTCGCTGCGGCGGCTGCCAACCGAGATCGACGTGTTGCCGTAGTGCCGTCCGCCACCGTAGTGGATTCGCCCGTAGCGGCGGGAACCATGGACCCGCGCGCCGAAGCCAAGGTGGCCGCCGCGTAGGTACACGCCGCTACTATAGTACGGGGCGCTCGAATAGTAGACGGCCGAAGGGTAGCCAACTGAGACCCCGGGATACGAGTAGTAGTTCGGGCCGCAGTAGTATGGCCCGGTTACCGAATAACCGTAAGACAGCCCCGCGTACCACGGCAGCACATAGTCCCATCGGTTCTGATACGTAATGTCGCCGTACACGACTTCCTCATCGCGCCGCGCCGTCTGCGGTCCGCGTATCGGTTCCTCGATCACAATGACCGGCTGCTCGGCATCGGACGCGGGGCGCGACTCGACATCCGGGCCGTGCAACGCGACCGCGGGCATCGGCGACGACCAGAGGCGGGCGTGCTCCATAACCGCCCGGGCAAGCTGGGCAGCGGGGGGCTGATCCGCCGGCGGCTGCAAGATGACCGGGACCAGCCCGAGCGCGTAATCGCGCTCGTCCGCCTCGACCGGCTGCCACATCGCCGCCCGTCTTTCTGCCGGCCAATCATAGACAAAGTCACCCGCCTCGACGGCCGCCGGCGCAATCACGCGCATTCGCGCCAGCTCTGCGTCCACGAGCTGCGGCGCGTGCGCTTTCCACCACCCCGCCAGCACCAGCCACAATGACCGCGGCAGTTCCTCTCCGTCGGCGAAGAGAATCAATGCCTCGTTTGGCGGACAGGCGTAATAGTAGGAGCGGTCCGTAATGCGAATACACGCGAAGCCGGGGGCGACCTTTCGCTCGGCTTCGCAGAAACGCGTCAGCAGCTCACGGTACTCGCCCAACGCGACGGGATCGCTCTCGAGCGTCCGCTGCCACGCCAGAGCAGCCTCTCGCGCCGCCTGCGCGTACCCATCGCGTAGCTGGTGGAGTCGCAAGGCGGCCCCCTGCGGCGCAACGGACCATAACGACCGCAGCGCCTGCAATTCCTCCGGGTGCGTCGCTACCAGCAGGAGGATCTCGGGCGTGCGAGCCAGGAGCTCGAGGCCCTCACGCAGTTGCGCCGGTGTGTCCGCACTGTCCGCCAGGGGATCCCTGCCTCCCTGGACGGCTTCCGCGGCACGCTCAAGCTCTTGGGGGGTCTCCGCCAGCCGCACCAGGGCGTCCACCACTTGATCGGGGTAGCCGTGCAGGCCCGCCAAGATGCGGGACGGCGTCATCCGTTGCGCCTGGAAATCCGCCCTGCCTTCCGGCGCGGTGGCCACTGACTGCCCGGATGCCGGGACGAAGAAGAGAAGTGGCCAAGAAAGGCCCGCGCCCCACCGCATTGCGTTCATCGCAAACCTCCTGGGTTGCCGGGGTTTGTACCCATCACTATTGTACAACTTGCAAAGAACAAATCCCGGTCAAAATTGCGGAGGCCCAAACATGTCCGACCGCAACGTGTGGTCCCGAATCGAGTTGCAGCAGGGTGACATCACCAAACTCCGCGTTGACGCGATCGTTAACGCCGCCAACAGCCGGCTCGCCGGCGGCGGGGGTGTGGACGGCGCGATCCACCGCGCGGCGGGTGCCGAACAATTGCACGCCGCGTGCCGCACGCTGGGGGGCTGCGAGACGGGCGATGCCAAGATCACGCCCGGCTTCAACCTCCCCGCCAAACACATTATCCACACGGTTGGTCCGGTGTACCGCGACGGCGCGCACGGCGAGCCGGCGCTGCTGGCTTCCTGCTACCGGCGCGCGCTCGAAGTCGGTGTCGAAAACGGCTGCAAGACGATCGCATTCCCCGCGATCAGCACCGGCGTCTACGGCTACCCGTTCGACGAAGCGACCGAAATCGCCCTGCGGACAACAGCGGAGTTTCTGCGGGGGAGCGAATCGGTTGAAAAGGTGACGTTCGTCTTTTTCGGGCGGGGCGACCACGACGCGGCAAAGGGCATCTTCAGCCGGCTACGTCACTAATTGCCCATCCCATAACCCCTGTGGCACCGGTTTTCAACCGGTGAACACACAGGTTACAAACCTGTGCCACAGTTGTGGGATAGGCTCTAAACGGACCTCAGAGGACTTGTGCTACAGGCGTCTCGCCCCTGTCTTCACCGGCCCAGCGCCGGCGCCACGCTGGGTTGTGTTAAAAAAAGGGCGTCGGAGATGTCCGACGCTACGGTTTTGCCTCAACGGCGCATTTCTCCGCGGGTGGTCAGCGTGTGCCCCTCCGCTACGGCCCGAGCAACTGCTGCACGCGGTCGGCGAAGTCGGCCCGCAGCTTGGTCATCGCGCGGGCCTCGAGCTGGCGAATGCGCTCCTTGGAAACGCCGAACCGGCGACCAACCTGTTGGAGCGTTTGCGGCTCGCGATGCTCGCCGAGGCCGAAGCGCTGCCGCAAAATGCTGCGCTCGCGTTCGTCGAGCGTGCCGAGCATGCGCTCGAGCGTCGAGCGGACCACCGGCAGGTAATCGCTTTCGTGTTCCTCCAGCGGCGGGCTGGAAAGGTGCTCGAGCAATTCCTCCCGCCCGGTCTGGTACCGATCGCGGTGCTGCTTGTGCTCGGGAATCGTGCGGGCGTAGTTCTTCATGATCGCCCACGAGGCGTACGTGCTGAACTTGAAGCCCCGCGAGTAGTCGAACTTCTCGACCGCCCGCATCAGCGACATGTTGCCGTCGCTGACGATCTCGAAAAAATCCCGCGCCGGCGTCGCGTGACGCTTGGCAATGCTCACGACCAGCCGCAGGTTGGCCTGCGTGATCTGGCCTTTGAGCTTGCTGGCCTGCTCGAGCAGATCTTCAATCCGGTCGAGCTCGCTCGCGCTGACGCTCTCGGGATCGATCCGCTTGCGCAGGCAATCGGCCTTGTACTTGAGGTAATTGAACTTTCGGAACAGCGCCGCTTCGCCAGCCGGCGCCAGCAGGGCGATCCGGAAGAGTTGCTGCAAGTAAGGCGGCAGATCCGCCGGAATTCGCCGATTCGGCGTCGGACCGTTGCTGGGCGCCGCGGCATCCGGGTCGCTCATAATTCTGTCGTCGGCACCCGGCGCATCGAATTCGTCGCTGCAAACGAACTCGATCGGCCGCGACTTGAGATCGCGCGCCCGCATTTCCGTAATCGTACGATAAAGCGCGCTGGCCGACCGACCGAAGCGCCTGGCCAACGCGCCGATCGACGCGCCGTCCACATACGCCTCCCAGATCTTCAGCCGATCGTCGTCAGCGGCGACCCGAAGGCTTGAACGGTTGAAAATCCCCGTTCTCGGGTGGGCTTCGTCGTAGCCCTTGAGGATCAGGCGAATGGTTTCGACGGCGCGCTCGGTTTCGGCCGCGATGGTTCTCGCGACCGAGTTAACAGTGCGCTCACCGTTGTCGGCCAGTTGTCGGGCACGCTCGACGATCTGGGCGCGTTCCGCCTTGGTCAGCTGCGAGAATGAGCTGCCGCGATGCACCAGCTCGCTGTTCTCCGCCACAAAACGTCGGACGCAGCGCTCCGGAAACGCCAGCCGCGCCCGGCGGTCGGCAAACCGCAACCGCCAGCCGGTCAACCCACGTCGGTGCCAGCGGAAGATCGTCTTGGTGCTGACGTCGAAGCGCTGTGCCAGTTCGGAGACAGTGTACACGTCCTCGGACCAGCAGCTCGAAGGAATCTCAGCGGACGCGCTGATCTCCTCGGCCAGCGTCACGAGGTCCGCCCGGATGTCCTCGGCGCTCAGGAGCTTCGAATCGCTGACTCCGTCGCCGTTCCGGCCGCGGGGGCGAAACCCGGTCAGCGCGTGCAGAACGAACTCGTAGGGATAAACCTTGCCCCCCTCAACCACGGATAGGACAAACTCGATATTGCAAAGCTCGCGCAGCGCAAGCCGTCTAGGCCCTCGCTTCAACTGCGCGGCCAGCTCCGCAATCAATGACACTCGGTATCTGTACATCGACGCGTCCAGTACGAGCACGATCCGTCACCGTCCGACACCACTTATGATGATCAACGGGCAATAAAAGATTATAAGTCCGTTGGCAATAATATGGTGCGCTTCTCCAAGCTCGCGAAACGCGCCGAGTCATTATAGGGGGTTTCCGCTCACTACGGATGTATTATCGTCCATCGGCGGCTTTCCGTCAATAGTTTTCTAGACGGCGAAGCACCACGCGCAGGTGACGGAAAACCGTCACGGCCCCGATCAGGTACCCCTCACCCACCATTCTCCGCCGTCGCTTCCGGCCCGGTCTGGTGCGAGCGTGCCCGACCGAGCAGCCTGCATCAACCGTTCAGCGGCGCGTCCTTTGTCCATTCACGGGTTCTGGACACCGGTAAACGCCCAAAACCCACGGGCAGGGACGCTGTTATCGGGCCCGCAGGGCTCTAATCGTCCAGCACGCCGGCTGGTAAGCCCGTCGCCAGTGGCGCGGGACGCTCGCAGGAACTCCTCAGTTCGATGCGGCGACCTTCGCGCGCCGCGTCGTGAAAGGCGTGCATAATGTCGAGCACGTGCATCGCCAACTCCCCGTTGGCGCGGTGCGGCCGCCCAGAACGCATCGCGTGGGCCATGTCGGCGAGGCCCAATCCCCGGTTTTCTTCCACGCATCCGAATGCGGGCAGCTCGTCGCGCCACGCCTCGTCATCCGCTCCCCGCAGACGAAGCGGGCCGCCAAACGCGTTCGGGTCGGGAAGGCTCAGTGAGCCCGTGGAACCGTAAATCTCGATAAACGGCAGGTTGGCATGCCAAACATCGAAACTGGTGATGATCGTGCCGATCACGCCGCTGGCGAAATCGAGCACACCCGCCATGTGCGTCGGCGTCTCGACCTTGATTTTCTTTCCACGTTTCGGCGAACTCGTGATCGTGCGCTCTGAAAACGTAACGCGCGCCGATCCGGTTACCCGCCGAACGGGTCCCAACAGGTTGATCAGCGCCGTCAGATAATACGGGCCCATGTCGAACAGCGGTCCGCCGCCGACCTGGTAGAGGAATTCGGGATCGGGATGCCAGTGTTCATGCCCGTGGCACATCATGAAGGCGGTCGCAGCGACCGGCTCACCGATCGCGCCGTTGTCCACCAGTTGTCGGGCAGTTTGCCACGCGCCGCCGAGAAATGTGTCCGGGGCGCAGCCGACGCGTAGGCCATTCGAGCGCGCCGTCTCCAGGATGCGCAGGCCATCCGCGTGACTGATCGCGAGCGGCTTCTCGTTGTAGACCGACTTGCCGGTTTCCAATGCCGCCAGCGCGATCTCCGCGTGGGTCTGGGGAGTGGTCAGGTTGAGTACGATCTCGATTTCCGGGTCGGCCAGCAGCTCATCGGCCGAACACGCTCGCGGAATATCGAACTCGGCGGCCTTCGCCTCGGCCCGTTGCGGCACGAGGTCCGCGCATGCGGCGACCTCGATCGCCTCGAACGTGCGCGCGTTCTGCAAGTAGATCCCGCTGATACTACCGCAGCCGATGACGCCGACTTTGACCGGAACCGTGGCCAGTGCTGCACGCTTCCCTATTCAAACCATCGCGTGCCGTAAGCTCCAGGGAGAGAGCACACCAATCCGCACTATAACTCTCGGCCTGCCCACAGCATACTTCGCTGCACAATCTGCTTGGCTTCCGGCGCGTCGAAATCCTTGTGGGTGTGCCCGAACGAGGCATAGGCGACGCGGCCCCGGCCCCACATCCGTGTCCACACCGCCGGCATCACGACACCGCTTCCGAACCCGGTGGTCGCCAGCACATGGTTCGACGGGTCGAGGTGCAGGTAATACTGCTCGGTGTCGCGCATGGTGAAATCGTCGAGCCCACGCGTAATCGGGTGCTCGTGATCGACGATTTTGATCTGGTACGCGGGGACAATGTCACCGGGGTGCGCGACCCACTGCCCGCCGGCCATCCACTGGTAGTTGGTGTTGTTGCGGAACGCATCGCACATACCGCCATGCCAGCCGGCCAGGCCCACGCCGTCGGCGACGGCGTCGCACAGCCCCTTCTCCTGCTCGTCGGTCAGCTCGCCCATCGTCCACACCGGCACGATCAGGCTGAGCGCTCGAAGCTTGTCGACGTCGCGATAGACATCGAGCGTGTCCGCAATCTCGACCGCAAAGCCCCGTTCCGCCAGCCAGGGCGCGAAGATGTCCACGCATTGCTTCGGCGTGTGCCCTTCCCAACCGCCCCAGACGAAAAACGCTTTCTTCATCCGCTTGCCTTCGTGGGCCTCTCGTAGCTCTCGCCGCTCGGCCATTTGCCGCAGCCACCTGTCGCAAGCCATTCGCGCAGGTGGCGAGCCGAGCCTTGCGAGCTGCATGAGCCGGCGGCGGCGGCCCGCTTCAGGCTTCGCCGACTCCGCATTTCCGTCTGTCGCGCGCAAAAAGGTAGGCCCGCCAACAATCTCACATCGACGGGCCAAGAAGCCGGCAATCACCTACTCTCGCCCGATCGGGACTACCATCGGCCGTATGGGCTTAACTACTGAGTTCGGAATGGGATCAGGTGTTTCCCCACACGTATGGTCACCGGCAGATCGTGTGCGCGGGGAGTTCAAAGTATCGAATGACAAGTTCAAAGTGAGTCAAGCCATCGGCCACTTTCAACTTTGAACTTTGAACTCCGCACTTTGAACCGCTCCGCGGTTGCACTCAGGTCAATAGTGGATGCGTGGGACGAATCACAGCGATTCATAAATGTGGTCAAGCGTTCGACCGTTAGTACCGGTTAGCTGAGGACATTTCTGCCCTTACACACCCGGCCTATCAACCTCGTCGTCTTCGAGGGGTCTTCAGTTCACCCGAAGGGAACATCGAGTCCTCATCTCAGGGACGGCTTCACGCTTAGATGCTTTCAGCGTTTATCCATTCCGTGCTTAGCTACCCTGCGCTGCCGCTAGCGCGACAACAGGAACACCAGAGGCACGTACCACCCAATCCTCTCGTACTAGGGTGATGGCCCTTCAAGACTCGTACGCCCACAGCAGATAGGGACCGACCTGGCTCACGCCGGTCTGAACCCAGCTCGCGTACCACTTTAATCGGCGAACAGCCGAACCCTTGGGACCGCCTTCAGCCCCAGGATGTGATGGGCCGACATCGAGGTGCCAAACGACTCCGCCGCTATGAACGCTCGGGAGTCATCAGCCTGTTATCCCCGGAGTACCTTTTATCAGATGAGCGATAACCCTTCCACACGGGATTACCGGATCACTAGGGCCTGCTTTCGCATCTGCTCGACCTTTATGTCTCGCAGTTAAGCCGGCTTGTGCCCTTACACTCGACACACGATTGCCAACCGTGCTGAGCCGACCTTTGCACTCCTCCGTTCAGTGTTGTTACTCGCCAGCTCGCAACAACAGGAGACTAGAAACTAGAGACTAGAAACTAGATCTCCTGTCACACGGGCTCGCGGGCACGGTCATTTCTGCCGCACTCTGCATGTCGCCATGCAGCTCGGACTATCTCATCATCCCGATTTCGGGATGTCCGGCGTATAGTCTCTGAGGATCCCGGATTGGAGACGCTACGTGACCAACTCAAGTCAGACCACTTCGCTTCACTTCATTCCAAGCATGTCCCAGGTTTGAGTCCTGCGACGGCTTATGCCTCTCCTGGCTATGTTTTAACTCCGGCCAGGCGCCACTAGCCACTAATGACTACCATTTCGGAGCAACTTCAAAAGGTTGGTCACAGCGACCTCCTTATCTCCGGTTTCCTGCTGATGATCCGCACCGGTCGGATTGTCACGCGCCCATCTGGACACGTACCGCCGGATACTCGGAGTTCCCAGCATACAGCCGGATTCACACGCCACGTCGGCGTGACGCGGGGCAACGAACGCATCGCGCATCGACAATCCCCAATCGGCAATCGTCAATCCACAATCTGGTTACCTTTTAGGAGGAGACCGCCCCAGTCAAACTGCCCACCAAGCACTGTCCCCCGCCCGGATTCACGGAACGGGGTTAGGTATCGAATAGCACAAGGGTGGTATTTCACCGTTGGCTCACCGACCGCCGGAACGGCCGGATCACCGCCTCCCACCTATCCTACGCATGTGGTACCCGGTACCAATACCAGGCTACAGTAAAGGTTCACGGGGTCTTTCCGTCTTGCTGCGGGTACGCGGTATCTTCACCGCGACTTCAATTTCACCGAGTTGGTCCTTGAGACACTGCTCCAGTGATTACGCCATTCATGCACGTCGGAACTTACCCGACAAGGAACTTCGCTACCTTAGGACCGTCATAGTTACGGCCGCCGTTTACCGGTGCTTCGGTCGTAAGCTTCATCCGCCGAGGCGGACTGACCTACTTCCTTAACATTCCGGCACCGAGCAGGCGTCAGTCTGTATACGTCCTCTGTAGGAGTTAGCACAGACCTGTGTTTTTGGTAAACAGTTCCCAGAGCCGCTTTTCTGCGCCCTTCCGACCTGCCAAAACAAGCCGGGGAGGGTCCCCTTATCGCGAACTTACGGGGTCAATTTGCCTAGTTCCTTAAGGACCATTCTCTCGAGCGCCGTTAGGATACTCTCCTCGCCTACCTGTGTCAGTTTTGGTACGGATCCGCATTTTGTCCCCGGCCGGCTTTTCTCGGTTGCCCATCCATGTGCTTCGACAACAAATCGGTCTCGCCCTTTCGGGCACCCTCTATTCTCGTAGTGGGCCACACTTCAGAGCAACGTCCTGGCCGGATCAATCGCCATACGGAGTGCAGGAATATTAACCTGCTGGCCATCGCCTACGCCTTTCGACCTCGGCTTAGGGGCCGACTAACCCTGGGCGGATTTACCTTCCCCAGGAAACCTTAGGCTTACGGCGAGCGGGATTCTCACCCGCTTTATCGTTACTCATACCGGCATTCTCACTACCACCGGCCGACACCACTCCTTGCGGTATGGCTTGTATCTCCGGTGGTACGCTCCCCTACCGCGAGACGAATAGCGAATTGCGAATAGCGAATTCAGAATCACCCCACGACGACAAACCGCGCCGCCGCCGGCCATTCGCTCTTCGCTATTCATAATTCGCTATTCCCCTCGCCCGTAGCTTCGGTGCCGTGCTTAGTCCCAATCATTATCGGTGCCCATTTTCTCGACCAGTAAGCTATTACGCACTTTTTAAATGGTTGCTGCTTCTAAGCCAACATCCTGGCTGTCTCAGAAAACAGACGTCCTTACGCACTTAGCACGGCTTGGGGACCTTAGCTGACGGTGTGGGTTGTTTCCCTTTTGACCACGGACATTAGCGCCCGCAGACTCACTCCCGGGGTAGTCACCGCGGTATTCGGAGTTTGATTGCGGGCGGTACCCGGGAAGGGCCCGCGTCGCATTCAGTAGCTCTACCCCCGCGGTGGAGTGGCCCGAGGCTGCCCCTAAAGGCATTTCGGGGAGAACCAGATATCTCCGAGTTTGATTAGACTTTTACTCCTCCCCACAGGTCATGCCAGAACTTTTCAACGTTCACGGCTTCGGTCCTCCAGGGCGTTTTACCGCCCCTTCAACCTGCCCATGGGTAGATCACTCGGTTTCGGGTCTACCACATGCGACTAATTCGCCCTATTCAGACTCGCTTTCGCTGCGGCTCCGTGCCGGAAGCACTTAGCCTCGCCGCATACGGTAACTCGCCGGTCCATTATGCAAAAGGTACGCCGTCACCCGGGCAAGCAAGCTTGCCATCGGGCTCCGACCGCTTGTAGGTACATGGTTTCAGGTACTTTTAACTCCCCTAGAAGGGGTGCTTTTCACCTTTCATTCGCATTACTTGTCCACTATCGGTCGTGCAGGAGTACTTAGCCTTGGAGGGTGGGCCCCCCAAGTTCAGTCAGGGTTCCACGAGCCCCGACCTACTCGACCGCCGCCGCTCGCCTGGCACCTACGGGACTGTCACCTTCTGTGGTCGGCCTTTCCAGACCGTTCGGTTGCGCTCGCGACGACGTATGGCTCGAAGCCATGGGCTGATCCGCTTTCGCTCGCCGCTACTGACGGAGTCTCGGTTGATTTCCTTTCCTGCGGGTACTGAGATGTTTCAGTTCCCCGCGTTCGCCCCGGACGGCCTATGCATTCAGCCGCCGGTGACCCCATCTGGTTGCCCAGTGAGGTTGGGTTGCCCCATTCGGAGATCTCCGGATCAAAGCGTGTTTGGCCACTCCCCGGAGCTTATCGCAGCCTACAACGTCCTTCGTCGCCTCTGCACGCCTAGGCATTCACCATGCACCCTTACTAGCTTGACCACATTTATGAATAGCTGTGATCAAACCGTGAATACCCGCGCATCCACTATGCACTTGTCAGAGATCAGGCCCCGGCACGAATCGACCTTCTCCCGCCTGCGGCGGGTTTCCGGCCTCCGGGGCGGTAAGCTAGTAGCTTACCCCAAAACCGCCCTTTCGTCAAGTGGAGCCGACCGGGCTCGAACCGGCAACCTCCGCGTTGCAAACGCGGCGCTCTCCCGATTGAGCTACGGCCCCGGATCCGTGGCCGGGCATCGCCTAGCCGCAACTACCAGAGCCTCAGGACCCGCCGCGAACCGCGGACCAACTTGCGAGAAGGAGCAGGACGCCGAACACTGCCAGCAGTCGCCGGTCCGGCATCGGTTAGCCGCTCCACGACGCTCGGCACCACCTCGGGCGGTCAAGTGGGCCCGACAGGATTCGAACCTGTGACCTCATCCTTATCAGGGATGCGCTCTAACCAACTGAGCTACGAGCCCTTGCGTACGGTCAGTATCGGCACTTCGCCCGCCGGCCTTCGGATTCGTTTGGGTGCCGGCTGGAGAGCCACACCCGAGGCTCTCGGCTCGATTGCGAGCCCCTCAGCGGGTCAGAACGCCCCAGCGTTCGGCTACCCGCCGCGAACTCCGAATGCTATCATGCCGGCTGAGAGTGTCAAGAGACCCGTGGGCAAAACGGCACGCCGAGAGCAGGCAAAGCCGGGGGCGATCGCCCCTTAACAGGGGACATAATACCGTTTTCTTGACGCCGCCCGGCAAGCGCGTTAGCTCTGCAGCATGCCACGCATCGCTCGTGTCGTTGTGCCCGGCGTTCCACACCATCTAACCCAGCGGGGTGTCCGCTCGCTGGCGGTGTTCTTCGCCGACGAAGATCGGCAGACCTACCTGCGCCTGCTATCAGAGCAAGGAAAACGCCACGGCGTACAGTTCCTGGCGTACTGCCTGATGACCAACCACGTCCACCTGATCGCCCTGCCCGCCGCCGAGCCCAGCCTCGCCCGCGCCGTCGGCGAAGCGCATCGGCGGTACACACGTCAGGTGAACCTCGAGCAGGGGGTTCGCGGGTATCTCTTCCAGGGGCGGTTCTTCTCCTGTCCGCTCGACGAGGTTCACCTGCTGACGGCGGTCCGCTATGTCGAGCGTAACCCGGTCCGGGCGGGAATGGTCAAGCGGGCTTGGGACTACGCTTGGTCGAGCGCCCGGTTCCACGTCGGCCTGCGCGAGACCGACGACTTGATCCGGGATCGCAATCTGCTGGGCCTCGTCCCCGATTGGCGGGCGTTTCTGGGCATGGAGGAGGACTCAACGCAAGTCGAGTTCCTGCGGGGAAAGACGCGTACGGGGCGCCCGTGCGGGAGCGACGCATTCATCAAGCGGGCCGAACGGCTCACCGGCCGCAAGCTGCTTGCCAAACCTCCGGGACGCCCGCGCGTTTCGAGGAAATAAGTATTATGTCCCTCATATAGCTGCGGTAGTGCAACGCGAGAAAGCCGCCATCGGGGCGCTGTTAACCCTGGAAAAGCCGACAAGGGATATGCGAAGAGAGGCGGCCACCGGTGGTTTCTACGAGTCACCGATCTGGAAGAAGCGCTATCCGCGATTGCAGATCCTGACGGTTGCCGAGCTGCTAGAGGGTAAGGAGGTTGAGAACCCGCCGTCTCGACAGGTGAATGTCACTTTCAGAAAGGCGAAGAAGGGGACGGGCCGTAAGCGTAAGCGAGTCACGCCCCCACTGCCCTTCGGAACGTAGGGCGCTATTATCTCTGACGGGATTCGGGGGACATAATACTGTTTTCATGAAGGCCGGAGCAGTGGGGGTTGCCGGAGGCCGCATTCCGAGCGGCGTTCACACTCTGCCATTCGCTCTCAAGCTCCTTTCGTTCGGAGCATCGTGAGCAGCATCTTAAAGCGCCTCGGGGCCCGCACGGCATGCGGAATGTTGGCAGGCATCAGGACGATCTGACCAGCGACCAGCTGACATGATTTACCGCCAATGATGAACTCGCCTTCACCCTCGACAACCTGGACCAGCGCGTCAAACGGTGCCGTGTGCTCGCTCAGGCCCTGGTCCGCATCGAAGGCAAACAGTGTGACTGTACCTGCCCTGTTCTCGGCAAGGGTTCGGCTCACAACAGCGCCCTCACCGTATTCCACAAGTCCGGCCAGATCGAACACCTGATTTGGGGGAATCTTCGGCTTTCCAGTCTTCTCAGCGGCCATGCCCTTCGGCCTCCTTTTCATGTGCGTGCTCGTAGGGGCGATTCGGGGGACATAATACGCAGTTTCTATTATGTTCGCCACCGGCGCCTGTTTCCTAACCGGCTGTGCGCTGGCGGTTAGAACGACGCGCCGAACGAGAAGTTGAAGACGCGGGTGTCGCCCAGGTCGTCTTTGGCGATCGGGAAGCCAAAGTCGAACACGAACGGCACGGGACCTAAGAAGTTGATGGTGACCCGCAGGCCGAAGCCGACGGCGACCCGCCAGGAGGTAATCCCGAATTCCTCTTCGACGGTGCCCATGTCGATGAAGGTCATGCCGCGGATGTTCTTGGCGTAGATCGGGACCGAGTACTCGGCCCCGGTGAGCAGGATGAACTTGCCGCCGACGCGGTCGTCGAAGATGCCGGCCCGGGGCGAGACACCCCGGAAATCGAACCCGCGGATGGAGCCGAAGCCCCCGCCGTAGTAGCGCTCGAAGACGGGGGCGTCGCCGACGATGTAGCCCAGGTCGGCCCGGGTGGCCGAGACGCTTTTGCGATCGAAACAGGAAAGGCTCCCACGGATCTTGTCGGCGTATCGCTCCGTAATC
>JBHHZX010000047.1:0-15418 GCA_046758265.1 Phycisphaerae bacterium | reverse complement strand
CGCTGCGCAACGGCGGGGCTCATCCCACAGCCCGTGTCCCGAACTGTAATCTGGACCCAGCGCGTCGGAACGTGCTCCAGCGGCGGTTCCCCACGCGGCGCCGTGCGCGCCGCACTCACCGCATCTGGAATCCCGGCCCGCCATTGAATCGTAATTGCTCCGTCGTTGTCGGCGACGGCGTCCACCGCGTTCTGCACCACCTCATCCAGCACGCAGCGAATCTGGTCGCGATCCACGAGCGCTCGCGGTGGGTCCGCAGGCTGCGCGTCGTCCGGCCAAGCAATCTGGAACCGCGACGCCGGCAAGCCGGAGCGTTCCAGCCACGTGTCCCGCACCTCTGTCAGCAGCGATCCCAGATCCGTCGCGCTCAAACTCGGCGGGCGCGGCCGGGCAAAATCCATCAGTTCGCTGACAATCTGGGCGCATTCGTGCGCTTTGTTGTGAATCTGCTCGAGTGAACGGTGCACTTCGCGATCCGACACGCTGTCCATCAGCATCTGCGCCCGACCGGAGATTACGGTCAGCGGTCCGTTCAGTTCATGCCCCGCACCGGCCGCCATCTCCGCGATCATCGACAGCGCGCGTGTCCGCAACACCTCGGCCTGCATCTGTTGCAGGCGGCGGTTGCTCTCGGCGAGGTCTTCCGAGAGCCGACGAGCGGCCGCCTGCGCGTTGGCCCGCCCCAATGCCAGGCCAAGCCCGGCCAGAAACGAACGCAACTCCTCCATCTCATGCGCCAACTCGGCCCGCTCGTCGCGCTGCGACAAGAAGACGATCCCGCCCGCGATCTGTTCGTCGTGAACGATCGGCAGCAACCAGCACTCCCCTTTCCCAAGCTCAGTCGCGACCGACGCCACCAACGAACGCACCGCAAACGGAGCCCGCGCCGCGGTCACGCCGATGACGTCGCCGGCTTCCTGCAACCACTCGCGCATTTCTTCCGTCAGCCGTTCCGTCGTGCTCTGGCGCTCGCCTGCTTCGGTCCCAACGCAGCAGAGCTCGATCGCACGGCGCTGATCGTGTACTCCGAACGCGGCCAGTTGGCGGCGCTGCAAAACCGTCAGCGCAGCGTCGGCGATCGCGGCGACCACCGCGCTCAGGTCCGACAAGGCGCTCAGTTGCTGATCGAATTTTGTAATCCCCCTGAAATAGCGGGCCGCGGCCGTCAGTCGGCGGTTGGTCCCCAGTAGCTCCGTGTTCAGCCGGCTTAACTCCGCGTTGGCGCGGGTCAGGGACTTGAGATAGAGCGTTTCCGGCGTCTCCCGGTCGAGACCGAGCAGCGAGGCGTACTCCGCAACGTCGCCGACAACGTCCCGCGCGATGGCGACGATCTCCGCTTCCCCAAACCCCAGATCTTCCGCCAGGTGGGCCGACGGCTCGTAGAAAGCGTAGTTGCCCGAGTGCCCGATGCGCTGCTCGCGGATGAACACGTTCGCCAGTTGGACGAGTGCAATCAGCCGGGGCGACGCGACGCTACTGGTCAGCGCTTTGGCCGAGACGTGGTGGAGCCAGACGACATCCTGGAGAAAGCGCGGCAAGCCCCAGCGTTTGGCGAGGTGCCGGCCGGCCACGGTATGATCCACGCCCAGGACGGCGCGCTCGCAATCCGCAATGTCGGCCCGCGTTTCTTCCGCTCGCGCCGCTATCCGCTCGTACGCCTTGGGAAACACGGCGTCCAGTGCGACCTTGCCCAAATCGTGCAGCAACCCCGCGACAAACGCCTCTTCCGGATCGATCTGGAGCTGCGGCTGACGGGTGGCCAACCGGCGGGCTGCGCACGCCACTCCGAGCGAATGCTTCCAAAACTCCGCCCGCTCGAAACGACGCTCTCCCCGCGACGGCTTGTCCGCGCCGAGCCACTCGAAGACCTTGACCGCCAGTGCGATGCTGCGAACGGCCAGGAAGCCGAGCAGCACTACGGCTCGATCGAGCGTCGCGACCTTCCCCCCTGCTCCCATCGCAGGAGAGTTTGCGACTGAGAGGATCTTCGCCGTCAAGGATTGGTCGCCGCGCAGCGCATGGACGACGTCCTGCGCGCTGCTCTCACTATCTGAGGTGACTTGCAGCAGTTTGACTGCGATGGGTGCCAATGTAGGGAGCGCGTCGAGATGGGCAAGCGTCAACTCCGGCGCCGGCTGCTCTTGCGGTTCCCCCCTCGCGCCCGCCGTCACGTCATTCACAAACCAATTCCGTTATTCGCTTCACCAGTTGCTCGATGCTGAACGGTTTCTGCATGAAATCGTCCGCCCCGCACTCGAGCAGCGCCTCGACGTCCTCCCGGTTCACCACACCCGAAACGATGATGATGCGTACGTCTTTCACCGAGGGGTCGGCGCGCACGCTCCGAATGACCCCGCTGCCGTTAATGTCCGGTAACATGTAGTCGAGCACGATAACGTCAGGTTGGAACTCCTTGGTCCGCAGCCCGGCATCGAAACCGGTTGTGGCCGTCTGTACCTCGAAGCGACCGTCGCGCTCCAACAACTCAACCAGCATCTCGACGATCGCCGGGTCGTCATCCACCACCAGCACCCGGCGTTTGCCCAGCTCGAGCTGGTCGAGCGGGATGTTGTTCTGCTTCATGAACTGGATCAGGCTCTCGCGCGGAATCCGCCGGAAGCGCGACCCCGGTACGCGAAACCCGTTCAGCCGGCCGCTGTCGAAGCAGCGAATGACAGTCTGCTGGCTGACCTTGCAGATTTCAGCGACTTCACCGGTCGTGAAAACGGTTTTCTTCAAGCCCGACTCGTTCTGGGCCCTGTCCTTGCCCATAGCACCTCTCACGAGTTTACCCATATCCCCTATCTTATAGTAATATACGCCGAATAGGTTGAGTCGGCAAGTTTTTTTTACGGACCTCGGGCTTCGATCAGCCCTCGTGAATCCCGCTCACGCCGCGCCAGCTCGACCAGCAACACTGTAATATCAGTCGGATGAATCCCGCTCACGCGCGCCGCTTGCCCGACGCTTCGTGGTCGGACCGCCGCCCAGCGCTCCACCGCTTCGCGCCGCAAGTGATTGATTTCTCTGAAGTTAAGTTCTGGCGGAACCCGCTGATGCTCAAGGCGACGGAACTGTTCGAGGGCGCGCTCCTGCCGCTGGATGTAGCCGGCGTATTTCACCTCGACCAACGCGCTAGCCCAAACGTCCGCCTCCCGATAAAGGCTCGCCAGTTCGTGGTACATCTCGGAAAAACGTCGCCCATCCTCTTCGGGACGCTTGAGCCACTCGCGCAACGGCTTGCCCTGATGCCGAATGCCGTCGAGCATTGCGCGCAACTCGTTCAGCCGCCGTGACTTCCGCGCATACCGCTCCCAGCGGGCCTCGTCAACCAGGCCCAGCTCGCGTCCCAAGGGCGTCAGACGGGCGTCCGCGTTGTCGTACCGCAGGTGCATGCGATGCTCAGCGCGCGACGTAAACATCCGGTAAGGCTCGAGCACGCCGCGGGTTGCCAGATCGTCGATCATCACGCCGATGTACGCTTGATCGCGGCCGATCGTAATCGGTTCCCTGCCGGCGGCATACCGGGCCGCGTTCACACCGGCCACCAGCCCCTGCCCGGCGGCTTCCTCGTAGCCGCTGGTCCCGTTGATCTGTCCCGCCAGAAACAGTCCGCGTACCCGCTTCGTCATCAGCGTGGCGTCGATCTGCTCGGGCGGCACGAAGTCGTACTCGACCGCGTAGCCCCACTGCACGATTTGCGCGTCTTCCAATCCGGGAATCTGTGCCACAATTGCCTGCTGTACATCCCGGGGCAGCGACGTGCTGATCCCGTTCAGATAGATCCGGTCGCTGTCTCGCCCCTCCGGTTCGAGAAAGACCTGGTGCTTGCCTTTGTCGGCAAAGCGAACCACCTTGTCTTCGATACTCGGGCAGTAGCGCGGGCCGCGCGATTTGATCTGTCCGGAGAACATCGGGGCCCGATGCAGGTTCGCGCGGATCAATTCGTGCACCTCCGGGTTGGTGTACGTAACCCAACACGAAACCTGGGGTTGGCTGAGGCGGTCGTGCATGAACGAGAACGGGGCCGGATCGGCATCGCCGGGCTGCTCGGCAACGCGGCTGAAATCGACGGTGTCACGGCGGACACGGGGTGGCGTACCGGTCTTCAGACGACCGAGTTCCAGCCCGAGAGCTTTGAGCGAGCCGCTCAAGCCGAGGGCCGTCGCTTCGCCGACGCGGCCGCCCGGCGTTTTGGCCTGCCCCGTGTGCATGAGCGCGTTGAGAAACGTCCCGGAGGTAACAACCACTGTGGCGGCGGCGATGTGTGTCCCATCGTGGAGCTTCACCCCGGTGGCCGCGCTGCGGCCGTCCGCCGAACCCCGCCGTCGACTGAGCAGCGGCTCAGCGTCGATGCTTTTGACCACCGCTTCAATGATCGTCAGGTTGGGACAGTTTTCGAGATAGCGGCGGACGGCGGCGGCATACTCCTCCCGGTCGGATTGCGCCCGCGGCGCCCAGACGGCAGGCCCCTTGCGGCGGTTGAGCATGCGAAACTGGATACCCGTTTCGTCGGCGACCAAGCCCATCAGCCCGCCGAGCGCGTCGATCTCGCGCACCATCTGGCCCTTGCCGATTCCCCCGATAGCGGGGTTGCACGACATGCGGCCGACCGCCGCTCGTTGAAATGTGACCATGGCGGTGCGTGCGCCGAGCCGCGCGGCCGCCCAAGCAGCCTCTGCCCCGGCGTGACCGCCGCCAATCACCAGCACGTCATAGCATTTCTTCGCCATCGTTAATGCGCGCCGACGGATGAACCGCTCTTGTCTGTGAATTGCATGCCGTGCGCGAGCGCTCCCTGTTTCCGACTCGTGCAGCTTATTCTATTGGTCTGGGCGGATGCCGTCTGGGGGCACTTGCCATCTCCAATAGGCTATTTCCCCAGCGGTTATTTGCGAATAAAGATCGTTTGTCCACTGGCGTAGCGCATCGGGTCGTCGCACACCGCCTCGACCAGACTCGCTACGTCGTCGGGGGCCAGGACTTGCTCGGACGGGACATCGGGGAAGTGTTCCCGGAACATACCGGTCTCGACCCCGCCGGGAGCAACAGCAAGGACGCGGATCCCGTGCCCACGCCCCTCGTCGGCCATCGCCTTCGTGAAGAGGTTGACCCAGGCCTTGCACGCACCGTACACCGCGAAGCCGGGAAACGGGTCGATCGAGGCCACGGACGAGATGTTGACGATCGTGCCGCTCTTTTGCCGACGCAGCATCGGCCAGGCCGCCTGCGTCATGTGAAACACGCCCGCGACGTTGGTGGCCACAGCGCGCTCGAAATCGCCAACCTGCAATTCCTCGATGGGCGCCAGCGGCGCGGCGCCCGCGTTATTAACCAGCACGTCGACGCGCCCGAAGGTCCTGATCGCGACATCGATCACACGCCGCGCTCCGTCGGGCGTTCCGACATCCGCGACCGCGTACTGGCACTCGCCACCAGCGGCCATGATTTGGGCCGCCGCCTGTTTCAGATCGGGTTCGCCGCGGGCTGCGGCCACGACGCGGCCGCCGCTGCGGGCGAAGCGCAACGCGATTGCCAATCCAATCCCACGGCTGGCGCCGGTAACTACACAGGTTCTTGCGGGCATGGCGCAGCTCTCCCAAGGTTCTCACGTTCTGTTCTTGACGGTTTCGTTCCGGCCTTCGTGCTCGCGGCGCGGATCAATGCGAAGGTACTTCGAGAGGTACTTCACACCGACATAGAAGGGAATGGTATCCGCCATCGCCGCCAAAAACTTGAACGCGTAGCCGGACACAATGTAGACGACCAGTTGCGGCCACAGCGGCTTATGCTCGTCAATTGGCAGCGCATGGGCATAAAAGTGCGTGATTAGAATGACGGCGGTCGTATCGACAAACTGGCTGATCATCGTTGAACCGTTGTTGCGCAGCCAGAGGTGCCGGCCCTTGGTGAGTCGCTTCCAGAGGTGGAACACGTAGACATCGCAAAACTGGGCGGCGAGATAGGCAATCATCGATGCCGTCACCGCGCCGAACGCGAGCTGCTTCACTTCAAAGAAGACCGGTAGACGCTTTGCGGCATCCCGCATGATCTCGCCGCTCTGCGGATCAACAGTCTCAAACCCGGGCAGCGTACCGCCCAGCCATAAGATGAACACTACCCAGAAGTTCAGGAGCAGGCCGACCAGGACCACAAGGTTGGCCCGCCGGCGCCCGTAGAATTCGCTGATAAAGTCGGTGCACAGAAAGGTAATTGGATAAGGCAGCACGCCCACGGCGACTGCGAAGGTGAAGTTCCAACCAGCCCACGTTACGGTACCGAATCGGATGAAGCGGGTAATTCCCAGGACGTTCAGCATCGCGAGCGTGCCGAGGAAGAGCCCGGCAAAGACCAGGAAGACCCGCTCGCGCCGTTCGTGCAGCCTCTCGTCGACAAACTCGTGTGGAAGCATCATGGAAGGAGCAGGCTTGTGCCAAGCAGGCACTCCAAGAGCAATCGCTTCGGATTCTTGAGCAGCTGCCGGCTAGCAACCCGAAATCCCAGGCCCTACAAGCTTGCAGGAATCTAGCCGCGATTTCACGCAAAGGCAAGCTCGTCGCTCTGGAAGGCTGCCGGTGTTATGTATCGCCGACAGACAGGCCCTAGGATTGGGAATAGAATTCGCGTCATGATTCAGCTGACGCGCGAAGTACGCTTTTCGGTCGATCGGGACTGGGCGGGGCGCATCGAGTTCACACGCCCGGTTACGAATTCGTGGGGCGGCTGGCCCAGTTCGGTCGGCCTGGTGCCTTACCTGCGGCTGCGCGCGACCGTTGCCGGTCACCCGGACCCCATCACCGGTTACCTCTGCAACATCAGCGTGATCGACGAGTTGCTGCGGCGACACGCCATCCCGTATGCCGCGGACGAGCTGCAACGGCACGGCTGGCGGATGTCGGCGGAGCGGCTGCTTCAAGCGATCTGGCGGCATCTTCGGCCGCAGATACCCGATAGCGCCACACTCAAGCGTGTCGAGCTGCTCACGACGCCCTTCCTGCGCTATGCAATCGACCGGGAGGAGCCCGAGATGGTCTGTCTGACGCAACAATTTGAGTTTTCGGCGGCGCATCGGTTGCACTGCCGCGAGTTCTCGGACGATGAAAACCGCCGGGTGTTCGGCAAATGCAACAATCCCAGCGGGCACGGGCACAATTACCTGCTCGAGGTGACCGTTGCCGGCGTGCCCCACGAGAGAACCGCTGCCGTATTGCCCTTGCCGCGCTTCGAGCAGATTGTCAAGGAGCGCGTGATCGACAAGCTCGATCACAAGCACCTGAACGAAGACGCCGAGCAGTTTCGCGCATTGAATCCAAGCGTCGAGAACATCGCGAAGGTGATTTGGGGCATGCTGGTCGAGCACGTCTCGCCGGCGAAGCTCAAAAGCGTGCGGGTGTTCGAGACTCCCAAAACGTGGGCGGAGTACGCCGGTGCATAAAAACCAACGCAGCGGCCGCCAGTCGAGCAAGACCCTACGTTTTTTGCCGGCCCAAAGAGCGGCGATATACTGCCCGAAAACGAACACGGCGGTCTGCACTTGGCTGGGATAGCATGCGTTCGAGACACATCAAGGTCACAATCGATCTCGATCGCATCCGGGCTTCCGCGGAACAAGTCCGTGCAAAAACCCGCGTACCGCTGATCGCGGTCATCAAGGCCGACGCGTACGGGTTAGGGGCGGCAGCGGTAGCTGGGGTGCTTGAATCGATCGCGGACGACTTCGCCTATTTCACGATTGAGGAGGCGCGCGAGGTTGGCCGGCCGGGGCTGGTGCTGGGGCCGCCCACCGGGGAGGCCGCGGAATACCGCGATTTGCGACTCCGACCCGCTGTCACCAATCGTGCGGAGGCCGCCAAATTTGCCGGCCTGCCTGTGGCGATTAACGTCGATACCGGCATGCAGTGGTTCGGCTGTCGGCCGGAGGAGCTCGACGACCTGCTCACCTGCTGTGCCGTGAACGAGGTGTTCACGCACACCAATGAATTGACCTCGGCCAAACTGTTGCGTTCGCTTGGTCGCGGCCGCCGGCTCCGCCTACACGCCGCGGCGACATCGCTGCTGGATTGTCCGGACGCCTGGCTGGATGCGGTGCGTCCGGGATTGGCACTCTATCGCGGTGCGGTCCGCGTCACCGGAAAGCTCGTTGCCGTGCGGGAAACGGCGGGTCCAGTCGGCTATAGCGGCTTCGAGCATCCCCAGGTCGGCATCATGCTGGGCGGCTATAGTAACCATGTGCGTCCCGGCCCGGTGGTCATCAACGGCCGCGTGCAGCGGATGCTCGAAGTCGGTATGAACACCACGCTGGTCAGCGTCGATCCGTCGGATCGGACGGGTAACGAAGTGGTCTTGCTGGGCAACGAGCTGAACGAGACCCAGCTCGCTCGTCAGTTCGGTATCCGCGCGCATGAAGTGCTCTGTCGCTATACGGCGATGGGCATTCGCCAATACCTGTCGGGGGGAAAGCCTGTCAACCCGCACTCTGCCTGTACCACTCGATCGACCGCTCCAGCCCCTCGGCAAACATGACCACCGGCTCGTAGCCGATCGCGCGCCGGGCGGCGTCGATCGCTGCCAGGCTATGCCGCACATCGCCGGGGCGCGGCTCCTGGTACTCGGGCTCGATGTTCGTGCCCAAATACCGGTTAATCAATTCGATCATCTGATTCAGCGTGATTCGCTCGCCGCAGGCGATGTTGACCACTTCGCCGTTCAGCCTCTGCGCCTCGAAGGCCAGGACGTTGGCGTTGACCACGTTTTCGATGTAGCAAAAGTCGCGTGATTGTTCGCCGTCGCCGAACACGATCGGCCGCTCACCCCGGACCATGCGGGAGACGAAGGCGGGGATGACGGCGGCGTAGGGGCTATTGGGGTCCTGCCGGGGTCCGAAGATGTTGAAATAACGCAGCGAGATCGTTTCCAGCCCGTAGACGTGTGTAAAACAGGAGCAGTAGTGCTCCCCCGCCAGCTTGCTAACAGCGTATGGACTGAGCGGCATCGGCGACATCGCCTCCTCCTTGGGCAACGTCGGCGTGTCGCCATACGCCGCGCTGCTGGCCGAGTAGATGAAGCGGCGCACGCCGGCATCACGGGCGGCCAGCAGCAGGTTGAGCGTGCCGGTTGCGTTGGCCTCGTTCGCCTCCCGGGGGAATTCGACGCTGCGCGGCACACTGGCGCGGGCCGCCAGATGAAGTACGGCCTCAGCGCCCTGGACGGTGCGCTCCGCCGTCGCCGCAGCGCAAATGTCACCTTCGATCAGCTCGATCTGCGACTCGACTTCGGCCAGGTTCTCGCGGTGTCCGGTGCTGAAGTCGTCCAGCACGCGCACGTCGTGCCCGAGCTCCAGCAGTCGCCGCACCAGGTGGCTGCCGATGAAGCCCGCGCCACCCGTAACCAGACACAGACTCATGGCCTATTCCTCAGGCAGCTTGAAAAAACGCTCGGCGTTCCTGGTGGTTGTCGCGGCAAACGCGTCAAAGGACTCTTCACGCAGGTCGGCCAGATGACGCGCCGTGTGCACCACAAAGGCCGGTTCGCAAGGACGACGCTTTCGAACGGGCTCCGGCGAAAGGAACGGCGCGTCAGTCTCGACCATGATGCGGTCGTTGGGCACCTGCCGGGCGGCGGCGCAGATGGTGTCGGCGTTCTTGAAGGTGACCACGCCGGTAAACGAGAGCCAAGAGCCCATCTCGAGAATACGCCGGGCCAGTTCCGGCCCGCCCGAAAAGCAATGAAAGACGATTCGCCCCGCCAACGCCGGATAGTCAGCTAGAATGTCGCACACTTGCTCTTCCGCCTGACGGGCGTGAATGACCACCGGCCGGTCGGTTTCGCGCGCCAGTTCGAGCTGAAAGCGAAAAAGCGTTTCCTGCTGCTCGGGCGCCGCGAAGCCGTAGTGAAAGTCCAGACCCGTCTCCCCGACCGCAACCAGGTGTTTCGCCGCCTCACCAGCATTCCAACGGCCACGATGCAGGTCGGCCAGGGCGTTCAAGTCGTCCGGCGTCGCCTTCACTGCCTCGTGCGGATGAATGCCCGCCGCGAGAAAGACCTGCGGGTGCGTTTCCATCAGGGCGAGCGCGGCCCGCGCGTCGGCCGGTGTCGTGGCCACCGTAATCACCCGCTGCACTCCCGCCTCGCGAGCGCGGTCGAGTAGCGCATTCACCTGCGGCGACAGGTCGTCGAGCGTGAGATGACAGTGCGTATCAACCAGCATGCGGGTTTAGGCGACGTTTTGCACTTGTTCTTTGATGCGATCGATCGCGCCCTTGATCTCGATCACATGTCGGGCGATCTCGGCGTCACCGGCCTTCGACCCGATCGTGTTGGCTTCGCGCAGCATTTCCTGGGCGATGAATTCCAGCTTGCGGCCGGCCGACTCGGCGCTCGCGATCGCCTCCTCGAACTGCTGCAGATGCGAGGCCAGCCGGCTCAACTCTTCGCTGACGTCGCTGCGCTCAGCGTAAATTGCCACTTCTTTCAGCAAGTCCTCTTCGGCCAAACGCACGTTGCTGCCGGCGACCAACTCTTCCACCCGTGCCGCCAGACGGTCCCGATATGCTTCCACCATGCCGGGAGCGTGCGCGCGAATCGCTTCCAGATGCTCTCGGATAGCCTCACAGTGTTGCTTCAGGTCCGCGGCCAGCGCCTGACCTTCAGCGGCCCGCATCTCGAGCAGCTCGTCGATCGCGGTCTCCGCCAGCCCGGCGATCAACGCTTCACCGTGCTCACGCTGCTGCTCGGCCAGTTCATGCGGCTGGCAGACGCCCGGCAGCATCGTCAGCGTCGCCAGATCGATCGTGAAGCCCGGCTCGGTGGCCAGTATGGACCGCAACCGCGCGACGTAGTGCTGGATCGCCGCCAGGTTGACCTCCTGCGCCGCTGACGCGCTCAGGTCGCGCACGTGCAACCGCAGCGTGACAGCGCCGCGCGTCAGCCGCCGGCGCAATAGCTGCTCGAGCTGCGTTTCCATAAACGCGAAGTCGTCGGGCAGTCGGATCGACGACTTGAAATAGCGGTTGTTGACGCTGCGGAGGTCGAGATGATACGCGTGACCTTCTTCCTCGAGCTGCGCCTCGCCGAAGCCGGTCATCGACAGGATCATCTCGTTCCTCGGAACTCAGGTTACGGCGTGGCTCGGCGTGCGGGCTGGTGGCGTTCAGCCGAGATCAGCGCCGAAGATGTCGCGCCGCGCATACTGCGGCCAGGTTGCCCGATCACCCGGATTCCACGCACCTTCGGGCGTCTCTCGTGGCTCGAGGGGGGCCTCCTCTTGCTGCGGGGGCCTGCTCTCGGCCGGCGCATCCGCCTCAGTAGAAGGGGCCGGCTCGACCGGCACAGCGCCCTCGGTTGGCGCGGTCGTTTCACCCGGGGTTTCCGTCCCGGTCGCCGCCGGCACCACCGCCGGTATGGGAGGTGGTACCGTGGGCGTCGCAAACGGCGTCAGCGGTACAAAAACGTAGTTCAAGATCACCGCGAATGTCAGCAAGAGTACCGCAATTACGATCGTCGCCCACGTCAAGACGTCCCCCGTCTTGGCGCCGAACGCCGTGTGCCCCCCGGCCCCGCCGAACGCGCCCGCCAATCCGACACCCTTTCCACGCTGGAGCAAGATCACGCCCATCAGGATGATCGCCAGCAAGCCAAACAGCGTGGCCAGAATGACGTGGTACCAGGTGGCGAGTATCATGTTCCTCGGATCTCAGATCACCAGCAAACGGCGCATCGCCGGTGCCTACCGCAGCATCGGCACCGTCGCGAACGTGGCAGTATACGGAAATCAACCCGCTGCGGCTAGGGTCGCCCTGATGATTCCCAGAAACGCGTCGGCCTTCAGGCTCGCGCCACCGATCAGCCCGCCATCGACATCCGGCTGAGTCATCAAGCCGGCGGCGTTATCCGGCTTAACACTCCCACCGTAGAGTATGCGAACCCCCTCCGCCATGGCCCCCGCCAGCTCCCGCAGCCGTCCGCGTAGATGCGCGTGGGCTTCCTGGGCCTGCTGCGGCGTCGCGTTGTGTCCGGTACCGATTGCCCAGACCGGTTCGTAGGCAATCACCAGCCGCTCGGCTGACGGCAACTCGACGCCGACCAGCGCCGCCGTCAGTTGGAAGGTCAGCACGTCCAGCGTCTGCCCACTCTCACGCTCGGGGAGCGTTTCGCCGACGCACAGGATCGGCGTCAGGCCCGCAGCGAGCGCGGCTTTGAGCTTGCGATGGATCGTCTGATCGTCCTCGAGGTGGCCGATGGTGTGGCGCCGCTCACTGTGCCCCAGGATCGCATACCGCGCACCGGTCTCCGCGACCATCGCCGCCGACACCTCGCCGGTGAAAGCCCCCTTCGTTTCGTAATAGAGATCCTGCGCGCCGAGGCGGATGTCACTGCCGTCCAGGGCTGCGGCCATCGGAAACAGGTAGATCGATGTCGGACAAATCGCGACCTCCACCTTCGTTGCCGTGGGCCCCAGGGCTTCTAGCCCTGCCCGCACGCCTGCCACTAACTGGCGCGCCTCCGCCAAGTTCAGATTCATCTTCCAGTTGCCGGCTACCAGAGGGCGGCGCATTTTTTTCTCCCATTTTTGCTTCTCAGATGCACCCCGCGTGAACGTGTAGTCAAGGGGGAAGGGGGTGAAACGTCAAATCAGGCGGTCGTTTTTCGGACGCACACCGAAGGATCGCTGCGGGCGAAGCGCTCGTAACCGCGCACGAAAAAAATGTGGACTTTCGGCTAAAGACGTGTAATATATCGCGCTTCGCGTTGCCGCGGTTACCCAACTGCGGGACTCGCTGGCTGTTCAACGCGTTTGGGAACGGAAAACCGGGTTGACCGGCGGAGGTCATGGGTGGGGGGATGAGATCCTAGTGGATGTTTGCGTTCTTCGCACGCGCGCTGTGTGGTGCCCTTGTCTTGGCGGGCTTGGCCAGCGAGCAGCTCTCTCCGGTCAAGACAGAGCCGGGGTCGTTTCAGACCCAGATGAACGCTGCCGCACCACGCGCCGATTCTGTCACGATTCAGCCGCCCTACGAATACCAGGAAGAAGCGGTCTATCGCATCTATCGCGTCACCGCGTACTGTGATCGTGGGCTGACCGCCGCCGGCGTGCCGTCGGGCATCGGGCAGTGCGCCGCCCCCGCCGACATTCCGTTCGGTGCGCGGATCTACATCCCGGCACTCCACCGCACGTTCATCGTTACAGACCGCACTGCGAAACGTTTTCGGCACAATACGGTCGATCTGTTCATCCCCGACCGTAACGAGTGCCTGCAGTTCGGCCGCCGATACCTCGAATGCGAGATCGCCTTCCCCGCTCAGCCGGCCCGCTACGGCTCGCCGCGTCTGCGCGCAGCGGCGGCGGGCGCCCACCAGTAACCGACGGCCGGGAAAACGTTGCCACCCCAACCGCTTCGTTCGCTTGCAGCCGAGAAAGCCGCGCCGCGCACTTGCAGTCATGCTCCCGCCGGGCTGATCGAAAGCATCGTGAGTGCCGTGCGCGAATACGCGGGCGGCACCGCGGCAGAGGACGAGCGCACGCTCGTCGCCGTCGCATTCGACTGATCAAAGGGGTGCACGTCGCTGGCCCGCGCCCTATAATGAAAACACGTGCGGCTTATTCGGCGGGATGAAGGCCGCCCTTCCGGGGAGGCGGCAATACCTGGTGCACGGATGCAGGACGAGCGCCCCGAGCCCTGCCCGCAACGCGAACTGGTCGAAGCCTTTGCGCACGATCAGCTGGACGACGCCGAGCGGCGCGAAGCGGAACGTCTGCTGGAACAAAGCGAGCCCTGCCGCGAGTTGTTTCGCCAACTCACTGCCGGGCGTTACCCGCGCCTGCCCAACTACACCATCATCGGGCAGATTGGGAAGGGGGGCTTCGGTGTTGTATACAAGGCGATCCATCATGCCAAAGAGCGCATCGAAGCGCTCAAGATCTTGTTCAGCAAGACCCCGCTGTTGACCTCGTATTTCGAAAACGAGGTCCACCTGATCGCCCGGCTGCGGCACGCGAACATCGCCACGCTCTACGAGGCCCAGCTTTCTACGCCGCCGCTCTACTACACGATGGAGTTTGTCGAGGGGGAACGGCTCAACGATTACCTGAAACGGCACGAAGTTTCGCTCGCCGCCCGGATCGATATCATCAAGTCGGTCGCACGGGCCGTCGGCTACGCGCACACAAAGGGCGTGGTACACCGCGATCTGAAGCCGCAGAACGTCTTGCTCGATCGTGAGGGGCAGCCGCACGTTGTTGACTTCGGCATCGCCAAGAAGCTGGCGCTGGTCGAAGCGCGGCTGCCGGAAGCAGAAGGCGCTTCTCAGAAGGACCACGAAGGGGCGGTCGGAACGCTGGGCTACATCGCGCCTGAGCAAGAAAAGGGCGGGCCGATCGATGAGCGGGCCGATATCTACGCGCTAGGCGCGCTGCTTTTCCACTGCGTGAGCGGCGAGCCCGCCCGGCTTGCCAGTGTTCCCGACCAGCGCATCCGGATTCTGCGCGAGCGGCAGGTCGCACAGCCGGACGACTTGGCCGCCATCATCGCACGCTGTGTCAAAGTCTCCCCGAGCGATCGCTACGCCACCTGTGCCGATTTCGTTGCTGACCTCGACAACTACCTCAGCAGCCGCCCGATCGACGCCCGCGAAGACCGCACCTGGGTCGATCAGGTGTTCCGCATTGCGGCGCTGGTCATGCGCGAATCCCCGGTCACCGTGCGCACGGCGGTGCTGATTCTGGTGGCGGCCTTCCTGACTTGGTATTTCTGGGCGGTGGAGGCCTGGACCTCGGGTGGGCGCACCAGCGGGGATCGGACGGTGCTGATCGGCTTCACCGATAAGACCGTCGAGGCCGTTAAGGAAGGACGTATCGGTGCGGACCTGCCTGGGTTGAGTGCGTACAACGCCTGGAGCTGGCGAATTCTGTACGGAAAGCTGATGGAAAGGCTGGCGGAAGCATCGCCGCGGGTCGTCGTCTGGGACGGGTGGTTCGATAAGTGCTCAGACTTCGATGAGCAGCTCGTGCGGGGACTGCGTGCGCTGCGCGCGTCCGATGTGCCGGTGATCGTCGGAGCACTGAGGTTTGACCTCAACGGTGAACCCGAGATATGCCCCGCGATCCGCACAGAGATCGACGGGTACGGGACGGTCTTCGGCACCGAGACCGGTAAGCACCAAAATGTGTACGAGGTGGCCCACTGCATCCAGCGCGGCTACGAATGGCCGATTCCGGGCCTGGCGCTCGCTGCGTTCGCTGCGTGCCGTTTCCGAGATTGCGACTACCGGCTGAGGCTCGATGCGGATGCGCGGCGCCTGTACTTGCAGTATCGCAAGCGCAATCCGGCAGGCAAGCCGACGTGGGAAGAGGATCCTGATTACTTGCCACTACATGAGGTCGCGACCGTTGAATGGGGCAAAGGAGACTTCGATGACTTCC
>JBHHZX010000046.1:0-15540 GCA_046758265.1 Phycisphaerae bacterium | reverse complement strand
CCTGGACCACTTGGAAGACGTCCCGGTCCGTTGCCTCCCGATCCAGTACCATCAAGTGCGGTGTTGCGTCTTTCACCCGGCCGAGCAAGCCGGTTGGGGCGAGCGTACTCGGTCGACTGGCATCCGGTCCACGCACGCTGAACCCGTGGCCAGAAACACGAATCGTCACGCGGATTCATCGAGCAGTTCATCGGCACGCGCGTCATCCAACCAGCCGCTCTCGTCAAGCAGGTCGCCGAGGGTGAAGCGAGCCCGGATCAAGTGCGCAAAGCGGACGGCGGCGCAGGGGCAGGCGCGGGGGATCGGCTCGTTCAGATCGGCGAAGCGACGCGGGGCACCGGCTTCTCGCAGCGCGCTCTCGATTTCAGAAACCGGCCGGACAGCATGGCAGAGGAATTCGTCGTACTCGCCGGCGCGTTTGCGCTGGACGAAATGCCGGCGGGCGTCGGCCGCATTTCGCCAGCGGGCGCGTTTCTTCGCGAAATCCCGCCAGAGTTCGTCAAGCATCGTGCCGCGCGTGTCGTAGCGCTGAAAGACCCGCTCGATTGTCTTGCGATAGGCGGCGTCGTCGCGCTCGTCCGTCAGGCGATCGAGGTCCAGCTCGGCCCAGGCCCGCTCATACGCCCGGGCGGCGATGAGCGTGGCGACACCCACCTGGCCACCATGCAGCGCGGTTTCGCGGCCGGCGGCGGCGGCGGTCAGGTCGAGGAAGTGACTGATCGCGTGTTCCCAGCCGGAGAGCGGCGCGGTCTGGTTCACGATCGACATCGCCAGGCCGGACAGCAACAGCGCTTCAGTTACGAGACGCACTGCCACCAGGTCGCCGGTGGCAACGCCGTCGGCGCGCCGAACCATGTCCTGCTCAGCCTGCTCAAGCAGCTTGCCCGGCACCAGGCTGAAGCTGTCGTCCGCCCCAAGCTGATTCGCCAGGTACCAGTCCCCATAAGAAACGCTGCGGGCGAGCACCTCGCCGAAGCCGGCCTGCGTCATGACGCGCGGCGCGTCGCCGAGCGTGCGAAGATCGCAGATGACGACGTCGGGCGGCACCGCGGGCAGCGTTCGCTTGACCCCATCCATCGTCAGAACGGCAAGAGCGGAAGTGTATGCCGTCACACTGGCGGCGGTGGGAAAACTGATGAACGGGAGCTTTCGACCCGTTGTCTCGGCGAGCAAATGCCGAGCATACTTGGCGACGTCGGTGATGCTGCCGGAGCCGAGGGAGACCAACGCGGCGAACTCGTTGAGATCATCCGCCAGTTTCCGCGCGGCTTCGATTTCCGCCTGAAACGTCTGCGTCGGGTCTTCGGGCAGTCGGCGGACGGTGAGTTTACACGCACGCGCCAGCGCGTCCTCGATGAGCGTCTTGAGATCGTGGCCGGCACGATGCATGGGCGCGTGGTCGACGACGAGTAGGGCTTGCCCACGCGATGAAAGGGTGCGGACCTCGTCGACCAGCGCGTCAAGCGCATCGTCTGCAACGGTGACGCGGTCGATGCGGATGGGATGAATCTGCTCGTCGGGCGTCGCCCACGCGCGCACGCGATCGTTGATGACGGCGAGATCGGTCGGGTCGATATGATCCATGACCTCAGGGTACCCGTACCACCGCGATGCGCGAAGGAACTCCCGCACCGGCCTCGTATCGAACAATCCATTAGAATCGCATCTCATATGAATCCGTATCTCTACCAGTACACCATCGGCGGCCTCATCTTCCTTATCGGCCTCGTCTTCGCCGCGCGGCAGGGGTATGTCGGGCTCACGGGGCGGAAGGCGCTGAATCTGGCGGTCTTGGTCGGGGGACTGCTGGCGTTCGCAGGCGTGCAGGGATACTTACAGTTCGGGCCGATGGAGACCGCGAACGAGGTCGCCTACCAGGGCGGCTACGAGCGGAAGCCGGCGCTGGGTACGCCGCTGGATTATGGGATCGTCGTTGCGTACTTCCTCGCGATCCTGGCGGTCGGGACGTGGTTCGGGCGGAATCAGCGCACCAGCAAGGATTTTTTCTTCGGGGGGCAGCGGTTTTCGTGGTGGCTGATCGCGTTCAGCCTGATTGCGACGACGGTCGGGTCGTACAGCTTCGTCAAGTACAGCCGCGTTGCGTTCGAGCACGGGCTGTCGAGCAGCCAGACGTATCTAAACGACTGGTTCTGGATCCCGCTGCTGATCTTCGGCTGGTTGCCGATCCTGTACTTCTCGCGAGTCACCTCGATTCCGGAGTATTTCGAGCGGCGGTTCGGACGGTCCGTGCGCACGTGGGCGACCGTCTTCATTCTGATCTACCTGGTCGGCTACGTCGGCGTGAACCTGTTCACGATGGGCAAGGTGTTCAATATCCTGCTCGACTGGCCGATCTTCTGGTCCGCCGTCATCGTCGCCACCGTCTCGACGTGCTACGTGACGTTCGGCGGGCAAACCAGCGTCATCATGACCGACCTGTTTCAGGGGCTGATGTTGCTGGGCGTGGGTCTAGTGCTGCTGATCCTCGGGATTGACTACCTGGGCGGTTTCGACCTGTTCTGGCAGAACTTGCCGCGCGGGCATCGGCAGGCGTTCCCGCAATTCAACGCCGATCCGGCCTTCCCGGCCGTCGGCATCTTCTGGCAGGACGCGATGGCGAACTCGGCGATGTTCTACTTCCTGAACCAGGGCATGGTGATGCGGTTCATGGCGGCCAAGTCGGTCAACGAGGCCCGCAAGGCCGCCGTCTTCATGCCGCTGGTGCTGATGCCGCTGGCGGCCTGTGTGGTCGCGTCAGGCGGGTGGGTCGGCACAGCGCTTGTCCACGCGGGTGTCTTGCCACCGGATATAAAGGCGGACGAGGCCTTCTTTGTCGCGGCCGAGTTCCTGAGCCGACCGGGCGTCTTCGGGCTGATCCTGGCGGCGCTGACGGCGGCGTTGATGTCGACCGTGGATACGTTAATCACGGCGGTGTCGGCGATCGTGGTGAATGACCTCTATAAGCCGTATGTGCGCCCGAAGGCGAGCGAGAAACAGTTGCTGCGCGTCGCCCGGATCAGCGCCCTGGGCGTTTCGATCTGCGGCATCGCACTGGTGCCGGTGTTCGCGAATTTCAAGACGATCTACGCGGCGCACGGCGCGTTCACGGCTGCCGTCACGCCGCCGCTCGTCGTGACGCTGCTGTTGAGCGTGTTCTGGCGGCGATTCACACGGGCGGCGGCGGTGACGACGCTGGTGGGTGGGATCGCGGCAATCGTGCTGTCGCTCTTCGTGCCACAGATAATCGCGCCGTTTGCGCACGGGGTGCCGATGACCGATGCTGGCGAGGGGCTATTTGCCGGCATGCGGCAGTACAAGTTCATGCGGGCGCTGTACGGACTGGCGGTTAGTGGTGCGCTCGCCATCGTCGTCACCTTCCTGACGCGTCCCGAACCAATCGAGAAGTGCCGAGGGTTAATCTGGGGCACGGTGGCCGACGCGATCAGACATTATAAAGGGTCGCCCGGACGGGAGCGGCCCGGCCGGCGAGCAAGGGCCACTCCGCGTCCGGTGGGCGAGGACCAAATTCACGAGTTCACCGGGCTGCCACTGGTTCGTATTTCGCGAGCACTGGCGAGGGCGCTGGGCGCCGGTACCGGCGATCTTATTCATGTGAGCGATCGCCGGGCCTGGCTCGGCGGCCTTCGCTCTACCCACGCAATCGTCGAGAAGATCATCGACGACACCGCCGAAGCATTCGTCGAACTTGGACCGGCGATCTGGCGTACGGTCATCGCACGCCGCAGGCGACAGGAATTGGTCGTCGTGGAGCTTCTTTGCTGAGCGCGCCGATGTGTCGCTTCGCGTTTCTCGCGAGAGGAGACCACACGCCATGAAAGCAGGAAGTGTATCGTCGTCACACTCGTCATTCCGGCACCGGCCGCTGGTGATGATGTTGTGCTGCGCGAAGACTTCCAGCACGTCGCCGACGGCAAGCTCCCCGCCAACTGGTCAAGCGAGGATCCGGGTTGGAGCGTACAGAAGGGGTGCCTGCGCGGTGCTGCACCGCAGCCAGACCCGAATGCATCGAACACTGTACCCGTTGTCCCCCGCCGAGCACCGCGGACGACAGCGCGCACGAGCGTCAAGCCGGCCAGCCCGAGCGGCATTCATCACGGGCTCGAACGCCTGCGACTCATTCCGTTATCCGACAGTCACCTCGACCCAACCCTGCACCGCCAGTGGCCAAGTACGGCTGGCTGCCAAGTCTGCCGCGCGAACGGCCCAGCGCGTGGTTCGCCGGCTCGATGAGGTGACGGAGGCCCGCAAGCCGCGCCGGCGCTGGCAGCCGGCAGCGACCTCGTTGTGACCCGAATCGGGTAGCGCCGCACGGGTTCTCGGCGCCGGTGTGGCCGGGAGGGGGCGTCGGATTGCTGTTCGTTTGACGAGCAGGTGCCCGGGTTCAGCCCCCACTTTTTGCTTGTGATGCGCGATTGTGCGCGATAGAATCTCAAGTGTGGCATCCAAATTGGAAGAGGGTAGCCGGGCCCAGGAGTAGGGACAGAGCAAATCCAATCGTGGCCCTGCATACGCCTGTGCCTGCGTGACCGTCCGGTTTCAAGGAGGCTAGAGACTACGCCGCGAAAGGCCGCGGCGGACCGCTGCCGGCGGACAAAGCGAACTCAGGGCCGGTGCATGCTGGGCCTGCTAGGTGCGCAGAGGAGCATGGACACGGCGGCCTGAATCCGGGAAGCCGGTGCAAGCGTGTGCGCGAGGAGGGCGCCTGCGGGCCGCGCGACAACTCTGCTGCATTCAAAGGCGGCGGGAGACCACGGCGAGGCTAGGCTCTTCGGTGGTAGGGTGACGGCCAAGGTATTGCCGTCCGACGCGGGTGCCCGACAAAACGCTGATTACCGGCTGCGGCGTGTCGCCGCGGCCAGATTGGAGTGGGTAAACTCGGTTGCTTGGAGCATTGGGATAAGGAGAAGCAAAATGAGGAAGCGATCGATTTTGGTACTGACGGTCGCAGGCTTGCTGCTGGGGCCCGTGCGAGCGGGATACGCGGATACCTATTGGCAATACAAGGCCTGCCTGCGCAATTGTATCAACACTACCCCGCGATGGTCATGGGCAAGGTTGGCGTGCGGTGCGGACTGTACCGCGGCCTGGATCGATCAGAAGATCTCCATTAACATTAACATCAACGTCGCAAGCACAGGCTACGGCGAAATAGAGGGACACCCGTACCTGCTGCTCGATGAGGCTGCCCCGGTCACGGTGGTTTTCGATGTCTCGAGCCCGGATCCGCTTGAAAGCATCGACCTGATTCTGGTGAACGACGACAACAACCCGGATGATCCCGATTTCGGCGTCGTTGTCGGCAGCGACAGCGACGGCGGTGACGGCTGGTCGATTACGTTCGATCCGGCGGGCTTTGGACCTACCCCGTGGTCGGGCGTCCTGGTCGGCGAAGCGCACTTCACGGGCCACGATTTGGAAATCGACGGCGACGTGGCGGTGATTATGGGGCTCACCTGCGCCTGGGGTGGGAACTGGGAGCAGCTCACGAACGGCGTGGTCGGCGATGGAGAACTGGAGGTCAATCCCGACAACTACGGCGCCGTTACCGTCTGGGACTGGGTTAGGAACTACGACTGGTATGACCCGACCGGCGCCGATCCGCGGGCAAACTGCTCCTTCGCCGCCTCGACCTTCGTCTACAACCCCGCTACCCAGGATCGGGTCGCCCTGGGTCACCACAACCGAAATCTTGACCAGACCTACAACATGGGAGCCGGCGGGACGCTCTCCTACGACATCGTCTGGCCACTATGCTCCACCGACAGTAACGGCGACGGTTTGAACGATACGGCCACAAGCACGTTCCACGTGTTCGGCGGCAACGGCAACTACAATCTGATCTTCGACCTGGTGCAGACGGTTTCCCAGCCGGCCGCCGGAGACGTCTCGACCTGGACCAAGGTGTACACCATCACCAACATCAGCGACGAGCCGGCCACCTTCCTGATCGAGCGGCACAACGACCTGGACCTGATGTTCGACAACCTCTGGGAGGACTGCGCCGGCGCGGCTTCCGTGGGAGGTGTCCGCAACGTCTACATGCGCGAGGCGGACGTGGTCCCCAACCATGAAAACCTGGTCGTCGCGCTATCTGGAACCCCAGGCTACGTGTATTGTGCCGGCCGAAGCGGCTTCGATCCCGACGGGCCCGGAGGCGACGACGCGATGGGCTTCGGAACGGACTTCCAGGTCTGGAATAACTTCGGCATTCCGACGTCGTGGCAGAACTACACCGCCGGCATCGGTTACAACGTGGACGGGATTCTCCCTGAGCAGCGGCCCCCGGGCAGTGCGGACCCCTATGACGGGTTCATGCTGTTGCAGTGGGATGTCGCCCTCGCGCCCGGCGAGTCCACCGAGATCGAGGTCGTCACCACCTATGGTAGCGAAGTCCCTGTCGCTGCGTGCCCCGGAGACGTCGACGGTGACGGCGACACCGACCTGTCCGACCTGGCAGCGCTGCTGGCGGCGTACGGAACCTCGATCGGCGATCCGAACTACAACCCGAACGCCGACTTCGACCAAGATGGAGACGTAGACCTGTCCGACTTGGCGTCCCTGCTCTCTGACTACGGCTGCTGAAGCTGAACAAGGGGCGATGGCCGCGACGCGCAACTGTCCGACCTCGCCGCGCTGCTCACCGTCTGTGGAACGACCTGCGAGTGACTGTCAGTCGCGGAGGCCGGCAGGCTTCTCGGCTGGCTGATTGTGAGGCGGGGCGGCCAACGATACGCGGTCGCCGACCGCTTCACGCCTCCCAGCAGAACGCGGCGGGTTCGCAGCAGGGGCTGCGTCCGGGGGAGTCCGAGTGGACAATAACCGCCGTGCGTTCTTCTTGATTCTTGCCTTGCCGCTGATCGTCGCCGGGTGCGGCATATGGCAACCACGGGAACCACTGGGACTACTTCCTGTCGGTTGCTTGGATCCGGGACTTCGTAGCTCCGTGGGTCGCGGCTGACGGCGACGAATCGAGCGATCTCGCGGCGGGCCCTTAACAGCCTGACCGGACTCGTTTTCGCGGGTGGGGGGCACGTCATCGACGCATCCCCGTGGGGGCCGTCCCGCGTGCCGGTGGGTTGAGCGTCGCCGTCGATCAGGCGAAGCTGTCAGAAGAAACGGACTTGCAAGTCGCGGCAAAAACCAGCAACCAGTAGTTCGTTCCGTATTGATGAGTCCGCAGCCGTGTTCTGCACGTTTTCCTGACGGGTCTTCTCCGGTCTTCGCCGACGAGTGCACGCGAGATCTGCGCCGCTCCGGTTCTGCCGCCGGGCCATCACCGCCCGTACGTGAAGTTGACGTGCCGCACGCCGTGACAAGTGAGTGTGCACGACCCGCTGACCCGGCCGGTATCAACGAAGAAGCGCTCGCCGCCGACAATCGAGATGTCAAAGTTGATCAGATGATTGTGTTGCGAGGTGCTCCCGGAGACACCGTGCGCCGTGTGACACGCGCTGCACGGCGACCGTCCGCGCGCGACGTGGTTGCGATGATGTGGAAAGCTCTCGTCATTCAGGATCGAATTGCGATCATGGCATTGGTAACACAGCGAATACGCCTGCGGCGATTCGATCGTAAAGTCGCGTGTTTCGTAGCGCGCGACCAGGAGGAAGTCGAAGCGGGAACCGTGCGGGCCGTTGACCTGCGTGCCGCCTGCACCGACTGCGTCCGGGTTATTATGGCAGTCCTGACAACTGATGAGGCGTGGCGTGCGGAATTCCGGCAGCAAACTCGGTACCTCCCCGGTGCGCCGGCTCGCGAACGCCACCGGATGCGCTGACGCCACGGTGGGCAGGAACTGCCGCCGCACATTGCCGCCCGTATCCCGCTCCCGGACGATCCGGCCGGGCACGATGACCGGTCGGTCAGCATGGCAGCGGAAGCACACCTCGTAATATAAGCGTGCGGTTGCAACCGGGAGTCCGGCCAGGCTGACGCCCGGGACATCACGCATCGCCGGTGGAATCAACGGGCCTTGGCCGGCCGACCGTTGCGGCCCCCGCAGCGGGTTTTGCGCGACCGCATGGGGATTGTGGCAGTCCGAGCATTCGACGGAGTGCAACACGTGCAGACGGCCTTCGGGCGAACGCCGTAGCTCCAACAGTCGGTTGGCCCG
This sequence comes from Phycisphaerae bacterium, assembly GCA_046758265.1. GTDB lineage: Bacteria > Planctomycetota > Phycisphaerae > UBA1845 > Fen-1342 > JALSRY01. Next base: position 7,406 of record JBHHZX010000046.1, on the reverse strand, counting down.
ATGTCCGGAGCGCCGGTCGCTGACAGCGAGCACGTTTTTCGCACCGATGCCGTCATGACAGTTGAGGCAAAGCCGCGATGGACGGTCGTACAGCAAACGCTCACGCCGCGGCGCGCCATGCGGAACGTGACAGGAACGACAGGCGTTATCCGCCATCGAGCGGTAAGGCAGCCGCTCGCCGTTCGTGACCGTGACGGGCACGGTCCGCGGGCTCAAGGCATGCGAGCTGGTCCGCCAGCCGTCCAGATCGTGGCAGGTAAGGCACAACGCCCCTTCGCGCTCCGTAATTCGTAGAAAGTTGCCAAGCTCGTTGTTGTGCGGCTGATGACAGGCGATGCATTCCAGTTCGCCGCGCCGGCCGAGCTGGATGCGATGATCGACCAGTTCGGGCGGGCGTATTTGCCGATCGCGATTCGACAGCGCCCGGTCGTACCGCAGGCCGATCGGGTGGTCGTCCGACAGGTCATTGGTGAGGTCCGCCGGCCCGGTCGGGATGTACAGGTGAGTCATGGCGATCGGGTCGGTGAGCGGCCGATCCAACGTCAGCCCCAGCGCGATACTGCCGTCGTGACAGCTCAGGCATCGCTTGCTGGCGGCGCCGGGCTGGTCGATGCGGGCATCCGTCGTGCGGCTGGAGTAGATACGGTAGTGGGTCGTCGGATTGTGGCGGTTCCACAGCGGCGCCGCCGGAGAAGCGTTGTGCGGCACGTGGCAGAAGATGCAGACGCGGCTCTCCTCAACAGCCCGGACCGGACCCGGCCCGAACGTGGACAAGTCATGCTTGGAGTTGATCACGGTCTCGTCAGCCGACGCCCACGGCGCCCACAAGAACACACACAAGAGCGCCAGCATTAACGCGACCATGACGCATTCTCCGGCAGATACTGAAACACCTGCACACGGCGATTGTAGCTGTCCGCAATCCAGATGCGATCCCGATCATCGATCGTGACGCCGGACGGCAGTGAAAATTCTCCCGGTCCCCGCCCCTCCTGTCCGAAGGCCATGAGCAGCCGCCCATCGCGCTCGAAGATCTGGACGTTCTCAAACTCTTTGTCGAGCACGTAAATATGTCCGTCAGAATCAACCGCCACATCGCGCGGCCGCGAGAAGTCACCCGCGGCATCCCCCTTTTGGCCGAAGATGGCCGTCGGCGTGCCAGCGCCGTCGAACACCTGAATGCGGAAGTTCATCGCGTCGGCCACGACGAGACCGACCGACGGGTGCGCGACTACCGCGGTCGGAAAGTTGAACTGCCCGGGCGCGCTCCCACGTTCGCCAATCCGCCGCGACAACGACCGCAAGTCCTCACACATGAAACACGCGTGAGCGGCGGCGTCAAGCAGCCACACCACCCGCCTCGACGCGTCCCACGCCGCCGCCACCGGCGCCTCTAACGCGGGCCACCGGCTCGTCTTCAGCCAGTTGCCGTCCAGATCAAAGCTGTCAACGGCGGCGCGGGCCCGGTCGATGACGACCAGCGTGCCCCCGTCGGTGATCGCCAAGTCGATCGGCACCTGGAGCGGATCGGACGCCGCCCCGCAGATCACGTGGTAGCGACGCGCTTCCAGATCCAGCCGGTGCACTACTCCCAGGCCGGTATCCGCCACGAACACGCGCTCGTCGGACACCGCCACCGCTGTTGGCCGCGAAAACACGCCCCGCGGACGCGGCCCCGCGACGGTCGTCCTCAACACTTCCCAACCGCTGGGCTTCGCGCCCAAGCTCGCCTCACCCCGCAACTCACCGATGTAACGAATCCGCGGGCGATCCGGCGGCTGTGGCCACACGATAGGCGGCGTAATCTCGGGGAAAATCGGCCCCGGCGCACTTCGACACCCCGCCAGCGCCGTCACCACCACCAGTAGTCCGCCGCAAAGCCTCGTCGCAGGTCCGGTCCGGTAGCGTCGGACCCACCAGTCCGACGTTTGTCGGGCGTTTCCCGCTCCGCGCCGGACTGGGAGGTCCGGCGCTACGGCTTTGCGCCGGAGTGCCAGGACCCAATTGGACCGGCTGACGATCACAATCGCTTCCTTGTAATCAGCGGGATCTCGCGGGTCAGCTTGAGCCAGACCGCAAAACCGTCGTCGCTCGAGTCCGGCAGATCGAGCGCGTCATATTCGGCCTCGAGCCGCAGCGAGAAGTAGCCCAGCTTCCAAACGAGCGCGCCCGTCAGATCCACCGCATGCGTAATGCCGTACCAAGAGTCGTCTTCATAGCGGTAGATGGCGCTCGCATTGGCTTCGAGATTCCGCGCCATCAGGTAGCGATACGACATCCCAAGGTCGAGTAGCGTCGTATCGCGCGCCGCGAGACCGTCCGACCCGTCGAACCAGAACTGCGAAAGCGTCCCCTTGCCGTCGAGCTGATTGCGGGCGTCCTGCCACATCACCACGTCGCCATTAAAGTGCAGCGCCTGGTACGGATCGATCGCGTCGTCGTTGAACTCATACTCCAGGCCGAGCGACCAGCGCTTTTGCCGGTACGTCGCCCCGATCCGATGCCGGTTCACACTGCGGGCCCGGAACGGCAGAAAACGCGGGTTGTCGATATCCTCATCCTGGAGCGACATCGCGTAATAGGGCGTGAGACCGAACTTGAAGTCTTGCTGAGCCCGAAAGTCGATTCGATCGCGACTGATGTCGTAGTCCGCAAACACGCGATACGTGTAGCTCACCAGCACCGTCTGTCGATCGGCGATCTGCCCGCTGGGCACGCGTCGCAGCGCCGTATAACGACCGATCCGAGCCGCGATGTAATCCCGGACGGGCAAGTATGTTCGCGTGCGGTTGGCGTCCGTCACGACCAAGGTTATCAGATCAACATCGGTGTGCGCGAGGTAGGTGAGCAATGGGTCCCGCATGGTAACCGACTCGCCGATCACGATCCCACGCCGCGTTCCGTCCCGCGTATCCGTCGCGACGTGGTTATACGACAGGTTGGCTGCGAAGCGCCCCAGCGCGTTGTCACGGCTGAACGACACGTTTGCAACACCGCCCCATTCGGTGAAGTCGGCATTCTTGTCAGCGTTTTGCCGCAACCCGTACAGTTGCAGCGAGCTGGTCAGCGCGTCGCCGAGCTGATGGGCCGACCCGACTTCGCCGCGCCAGGTTCGAGTGACGAGCTCCTGGAATGACTCGCGTAGAAACTGCGCTCGGTAGTTGGTTGAAAGCGCATCGGTGTGTTGCAGCCGTAACTGCGTAGACACCTCGGCGGTATCCCGGGCCAAGTCACCGGTCTCATCTTGGAAGCGCGCCAGCGTCTGGAGCGCGCTGCGCCCGTCATCGCCGAACCTTAACGTGTGATTGAGGACGAGGTAGTTTCGCGTGGTGTCGAACCGCGTTCGAGTGCCGGAGTAGCGCTCGCGCCGATCGTCGTACTCGTACTCCAACCGAAACGCGTGTTTCTCGCTGAGCTGCCAGGTGCCTTCGTAGCGGAACGTGTCGCGCCCGCGCTCTTCATCGTCGCGCAGGGCACGCGTTCGGCCGGCCAGTTCGTCCCATACATGCTCGAAGCTGAACCGCATCGGGAAGGTGCGGTGATTCACGAACACGTCGGTGCCATAGCGCTCCAGCGTGCGATCCAGACTCGGCTGAAACGCGCGGGGAATGCGACTGTCCTGCCGTATCGCGTACGCGTTGGCGGAAACGGTTCCATGGGGGAGCAGCGTGAAGCTCAGGTCGTACTCCAGCAGGTCGCCGTGCGGGCTCTGGCTGCGATCAGGCCCCGGCCGCGATTCGGAGAAGCGCTCCTGCGTCAGCCCCCAGCGCCCCTGCACCTCGAACAACATCAAACCTTCATCGAACAGGGCTCCGTCGGCGCGTAGCCCAACCGTCTCCTCAAACCCGCGCGCCCGCTCGGTCTCGCGATAACGCCAGCGAAAACGCTCATCCGTATCAAAACTGATCTTTCGCTGGTCAACGCGTCCCTCGAATCCCAGCTCGAGCGAGAATGTCTCGAAATCGAGCAGCGACTTGGGATGAGCGGTTGCGGGCGTCTCCGTTTGAACTCCGCTTGCTATTGGCTGGGCCGGTTGGGTTGTCGGGCGCGAGGTGGGAGCGTCCGCGAACGCCGTCAGCGTGAGCAGGCAAGCTACACCGAAAACGCCGCTGGCTGAGACGAAGTTCCGCAACATGTGATCAGCCGAGAGGTACCCGCCGACCGCCAGCGGGACGTCTACTCTTGCAGGCTACCCGGCATCGCGCCGAGTGTCCAGCACGAACCACTCCGTTCGACGCTCAACGTTGTGCACTGATTGTCGCGCGGCTATAGTCATGGCCGCACGATGGAACGGCACCCTTACGGGAGTACGCCCATGAATGACAGGTGGCCGAGTCGACCGCTGACGGTGGGGATTGTTGTTGCGGCTGCGGCCAGTGGTCTACTTCTCGCCCAAGTCCTGGAAAAAGACGACAACCGGCCGACTACGAACGCTCAGGCGCCAGTCGCTACCACCCGGCCCGCCGAGACGACTCCATCCGGCGAAGCACCGGCGGCCGACGCGAATGCAGACGATGCGGCGCGAAAGGCAGCGCGCAGTCGCTTGCTCAGCGGACTGATTGGCAGCAAGCACGACTTCACGGAGGCCGGCGAGAACGGTCGCAACCTGTGCTTGCCGTGTCACACCCCGCACCTCGTCAGCGCGCCGGTGCCGCGCTTCGATCGGCGCCCCACGACCACCCAACCGTTGCGACCGTACCAGGGCGTCGAGGCGGAGCTGGACGGCTGGTCGCTGCTTTGCCTGGGTTGTCACGATGGGGTGACCGCCCCGGGTGTTTATTCGACTTCGCACGCCGCGACGGTCGCCGCCCAGCTCGCCAACTCACGACTCGGATCAGCCGGGTTGCAGAGCCATCCGGTCGGCACGAAATACCCGACTGCGGCGGAGGGCTACCATCCGTTGGCAGCGGTCGAGGCCGCCGGGTTGATGCTGCCAGACCAGCGCATTCAATGCGCGACGTGCCATGATCCGCACAATACGCATCGGCACCGCAGCATGCTGAGAATCTCCAATGAGCGCAGTCGCATGTGTTTGACATGCCATCGCCTCTAGCGGAAATCCCGGTTAGTCGTCGCAGCCTGGCGGCGTGCTGCGCCGGCGCGGCCCTGCTGGCGCTCTTCGCATTCGGCAGTCCGCTCGTCACAGGTTGCCGCGCAGACCGCCGCGATTTGTCGGCGCGTGAGGCGCCCCGTGTCTATCCGCCGCCGCCGCAGACCCCGCGCGTGGTGGCGCTCGGCACGTTGCGTGGCGCACCACCGCCAACGATAGCCGAAGTCGAATTGGCGATGTTCCTGTTCGGAGTCGAGCCGCCCCTGTCGCTCACGATCGCCAATCCCACGGGCCTGGCCGCTGTTGGCGAGCACCTGCTGATCTGCGATAGCGCGCTGGGCGCCGTGTTTCACTGGAACGTCGCGTCGGGTGAGATCGCGGAGCAGCGTTTCCGTCCGCCGCTGGAGCACCCTTTCGCGATCGACATCGCTCCAAACGGCGACTGGCTGATCTGCCACGGCGGGGGCGTGGTGCGCACCGACGCGAGCGGCAATGTGCTGGTCAGGTACACACTTGAAGCGGGTGCGTTCAAACCGGCTGACGTGCTGGCGGTCGGCGACGAGGTGTGGGTCACCAATCTCACAGCGCACCGGATCGAAGTTTTCGACGCGGCGTCAGGTGAACACGTCCGCGCTCTCGGCGAGCGGGGCACCGGGCCGGGGCACTTCGGGCTGCCGCGCGGGCTCGCGCGCACGCCCGACGGCCAGGTGTGTGTCGTGGACATGCTCAACAACCGCGTGCAAGTGCTCGACACGCTGGGCAACTGGTTGGACAACGTCGGCCAGCCCGGCAATGTCGTCGGCTGTTTTGGGCGACCCAAAGAGGTCGCGGTCGGTCCTGATGGAACCATTTTCGTCACCGACGCATTCTCGCAACGCGTCCATGCCTTCGCTCCGGACCGCCATCCGCTGCTGGCGTTCGGTGAGCCGGGCTCAGGGATCGGCGAACTGACGCTTCCCAGCGGCATTGCCGTGACCGAGATTGCCCCGCGGACGGAACACGAGTTGCCGCCGGGGCGGGCCCCGGCGTACTACGTGTTCGTCGCCGAGCAATTGCACCGACCGGGCGTGCGGGTTTACGCCTGGCTCGGCGATCGTCGGGCCGACGCCACTGTTTCGTTGCCCCCGGGAGAGACCGTCGAGTGGAGGCCGCGCTTTCCCCAGTCGATCACGCCCAATCCCCACTGGCATGCCGAGCGCTGCAGGTCCTGCCACGAGGCGGACAACGAGCGCCTGCTGCCGATCGCGCCGGAAGCTACCGATCGGCTTTGTCTCTCCTGCCACGACGGGGTCCAGGCTCCAGCCGATCCCCACCCGATCGGACGACCCGCCAACACCGAATTGGCTACGACGCCCACGAGTTGGCCGACCGTCAATGGCGCCATCGGCTGCCTGACCTGCCACGACATTCGGCGGCACTGCAGCTCCCAGGCACGTCGGCCAGCGGTCAATTACGTTTTGCTGCGGGGCTACGATCCGCAGCGGCCGCGCGATTACTGCACGACCTGTCACCACGCCGATGCCGCCGGCCGCTTCAACCCGCATCGGCAGCGTGACGCGACCGGCCGCGTTCGCGACGACGCCTGCTTCCTTTGCCACACGCAGCGTCCGGAAATACCGGCGGACGGCCGACGACGGTTTGAGCCCCACCTCCGCGATGAGTCGTCCGATCTGTGCCTGAGTTGCCACGGCAAGCATTGGGACGTCTCGCCGCGCGGACACGTGGACCGGCCCGTCCCGCCGCGAATCCGCCAGTGGATGCTGATGCGCGAGTTAAGTCTTGAGATCGACGCCGATCCTCAGCGCCTTGCCCAACTGGCTGGCGAGCCGGATCGGCGGCCGGCGCGGTTGCCGCTCGGCAACGACAGGGTGACCTGTTACACGTGCCACAACCCGCACGAGGCGGGCTTATTCCCGGCGGGGAGCGAACTGGGCGCGTTGGCCGACAATCCCCGGGATCGCGCCCGCGCGTTGCGGACCGACTGGATCGACTTGTGCTTCCAGTGCCACAACCGGTAGATATGCGGCCCGGCGTGGCTTGAGGAGAGCAAAATGCTTCGGCGAAGAGCACGAAGGACACCATACGCGTTCCGGAGGTATGCGCTCGTTACAGCGGGCCTCGCGCTGCCCCTCTGGATGATTGCCGGCTGCCCGTTCTTTCCCGAGCCTGGCAACGGTGCCGATGGGGCACCGGTATTCAACAACACGACCGATCCGACGAATGGGAACGCGAGCTATGTCGGTTCGGCCGCTTGCAGTGCCTGCCATCCCGGTGTCGCGGAAATCGTTGGTATTCACGCCCACACCCAAGCGCTCAAGCGGATTGAAGCTGCGGCGCCGAATTATCCACCTGAGGG
>JBHHZX010000045.1:0-15572 GCA_046758265.1 Phycisphaerae bacterium | reverse complement strand
GACGAGACGTCGGCCGCTACATTGCGCGCGAAACCCATCAAGTGGAAACGGCACTAGCCGCGTTTGCGCAGCATTTGCCGCTCGGTGTCGAGGACGATCTCCAAGGCCTCTTCCGCGTCCTCGGCTTCCCGCAACTCGTTCGGCAGGTTGCTGTTGAAGACCAGCGCCAGACGCGCCAGTGCGAGCAGGTGCTGGCGCTCGTCATGACAACAGACCAGCACGAACAGGTCGGTCAGGTGGCCGTCGGGGGCACCGAACGGGATCCCCGTCGGAACGCGTGCCAGACACACCATCGGCTCCGCGGTCGCGTAGGGCAGCGGCCGGCGCGGGTGCGGAAACGCGAGTCCCCCGGGTAAAGCCGTGGACGCCAGGGCTTCCCGCTGCTCAAGCGCGCCGATGACGGCGGCCCGGTCATAAACCATGCCGGTACGTTCGGCGAGGCTGGCCAGCTCGCGGAGGACGGAGGGCCGCGACTTGGCGGGCAGATTCATGTCGATGGCTTCGGTGGCCAGGAGGTGGTTGATGATGGCTTCGTCGTCGGTACGGGACATGGCCCGGTCGAGGTTTTGGATGTGGCGGGGGTCGAGGCTGTGCATCTCGCGCTGGAGCCAGTCGAGCATCTGGGCGCGGTTGAACCGCCACTCCCCGCCAATCAGGCGTCCGGGCAGGACGCCACGATCGGCCAGCCGTTTCACTTCGCGCGTATCCATCCCGATGTGTTGCGCGAGCTCGGCCAGGGTCATGTTGCGATAGGGCATTGTTGTTGTGTCCCGCGGCACCATATCTTCGCTATCGACCGCGCAACGGCACGAAGCGAGTCAGGCCTCCTTCGCCGGGCTGCTCCGTGCACGGTTCCGATAGCTCGTCCCGCCCAGGCAGACACCACTGCCACCGGCAATCCGCGGCTGTCGGGTGCCAACTGCCAGTTCCGTCCGGCGTACCTAACGGACGTACAATTCTACGAGTCGACTGCCTGCTGGTCAGATACGGTCAAGTTTTCGGAGATAGTTGACCGAGGCCGCCACGCGGTCCCGAACAAGCCGCTCGCTTTTTTCTTCGCCCTGGATGCCTTCAATCTCGAGCGTGCAGGGGCCGCGAAAGCCCGCCTCGTCGAGCACTTCGAAGACCTGTGCGAAGTGCACGATGCCCGCGCCCAAGGCCGGAAAATGCCAGTGGCGGTAACCCCCATCGGTATCCTTCAGATGGACGGCGGCCACGTACCGGACCACCTTGCGAAGCTGCTCGACACAATCGACCTCGCGGTTATAGAAATAGACGTTCGCGGTGTCAAAGTTCAAGCGGACCTGCGGGTGATCAACGGCCCGCAGGGTTTGCAGGGCCACGTCGGCGTTGGTCACCAGATCAGGGTGCGTTTCCAGCGCCAGCGTGACCCCGTGCTCACCCGCCACCTCTCCCGCGAGGCGCAGCCGCCCGTAAGCGGTATCGGCGGGGATTTCTCCTCGCCGAACCGAAGTGAACATCAGTTTGCAGTCTAGCGCCGCGAACGCCGGCATCTGCTCCGCGAGACGCTTGTCAAGGTCGGGTCGGCTGAGGTCGCATTCGCCGTGCAGCGAACTGGCAGCAAGACCGAATTTCCGCAGTTCAGCCGCGACCGCGTCGAGCGCCTCGGCAGCGGGGACGGGGATTTCGACGTGCCGCAGCCCCAACGCCGCGATGTGTTCGTAGGCGCGCGCCGCAAACGGCTCGTAGCTGCTTACGCGACACGCGATAATGCTGCCTTGGCCTGCCACGCGTCCGCCCCGGAGGTCTGCGCCCCGCGGTCTAGTCGTTGACGATGCGGCCCACGAGGTAGAGTACGCCCCCGGCGGTAGCCGCGCTGGAGACGGCGGTCACCCACACGGCGCGCTCGGTGCATGTCGGTGTCTGAAACAGGAACGCTCCGCCCAGCACTCCCACTGCGAGCAGTTTCTTCCACGTATTTCTCTTCATAGTTGACCCTACGCTCGAAAGCTGTCGTCTTGCGAGACACTCGTTGAGCACTATGGCGTTTCGCGCCGCTCACGTCAACCGCCCCCCTAAGCGCGGCGACCCTTGCATGCAGTTGCGGAGGCGCGCGGATCCCGACTCCGGGTCGAGGCTTCGTCGGCTCGATCGTGATGACGGCACACAAACTGGAGTCCCAAACCTTCTCCCGGCGGGACCCGCCGTATGCAGCAACAGAAACGGCGACGGCGCGGTTCTTCGCCCCATTGTAATCGGCGGCCCGTCGCTTGCAGTGAAAGCCCAGAATAGCGATGATCATATATGAATGGCTCGCCGGTACCGGGAGCGGATTCGTGCGGCCTCGGACCGGCGAGCTCCTGCGGGAGAACGTGATGAGATTGTTCTGGTCGTGCCCACCGCTGCTGGTATCGGGCTTGCTCACCGCCGCGGCGCTCGGCGATGACCCTGATCTCGTGGAAATCATCGCCAAGGTCGACCAGACGGCCAAGGCGGTCAAGTTGGTTTCATACCAGGCCGAAGCGTGGGGCGAAGGGATCTCGAAGGATGAGATGCCGCGTAGCCGCGCGACCGTCAGAGCCAAAGACACTGGAGACAAGGTTCCGCTGCTCCGATTCGACGGCGTGGTGAAGATGCCCGGCTCGGACCAGATGCACCCCTTCCACCTGGTCCTCGGTGAGAGGCAGGTCATTGCCCTCGATGAAAAGAGGAAGGTGTGCACCGTCGGGGATCTGCCGGAGGGCTTCAACCTGATCGCCAAGCCCATGAAGGATCTCTTCATGGCGGAACTCCTCCATCCCGCACCGTTCAGCGACGAGCTTGCCGCCGATTCACGCAAGTACGAAGGCGAGAAAAACGTCGCCGGGACCGCGTGCCACGTAATCTATGTGGTCTACGCCGACGGCCAGGGCGAGGCCCGCTGGTACTTCGGGATCGACGACAGCCTGCCGCACCGCGTGGACCGCGTCGTTCAGAACGATCAGGGTCAGGGCGTCCATGTGCTCCAGTTGAGCGACATCAACACGGCGCCGAGGTTTGACGACGCCACCTTCGCGACCAACGTTCCACGGGGCTATCAGGAAAGGCGCTATGAACGGCCCGCAAAACGCGCCAAGGGCTTGCTGGAGGTCGGTACCCAGGCTCCCGACTGGACACTCAAGACCCCCACAGGTGAGTCGGTCTCGCTGGCCAAGCTCCGTGGCAAGATCGTCGTGCTCGACTTCTGGGCAACCTGGTGCGGCCCGTGCATCAAGGCGATGCCGGGCGTGCAAAAGCTGCACGAGAAGTTCGAGGGCAAGCCGGTGGCCGTTTTCGGCGTCAACACCTGGGAAAACAAGACTGCCGACCCGGCCGCCTTCATGAAGAACAATGACTACACCTACGGGCTGCTGATGAATGGCGACGAGGTTGCCACGGCCTACGGCGTCCGGGCGCTTCCGACCTTCTACGTTATCGGTCCCGACGGGAAGATCCTGCACGCTTCAAAGAGCTTCAGTGCGGCGGGTGAGGAGGCTCTGTCGAAGCTGATCGAGACGACATTGGCGAAAAACGAGTAGCTCACGCCGTCAAAGTTGCGAAAAGGCGTAGCGCAGGGCGTGCGAAGGAGGGAGCGGGCGACCCGCGCGGGGATCCAAGGGCCGGGTCGTCCTCTTCTTAGCTGGGAGTCGGCCCGTTCAAGCAGGTCGGCTTGCACTGGTGCCTCCTGCCGCTATCATAACTGTCCGCTGAAAAAGGGGATCGGCTCCGAGCCGCCGGCCAAAACCTCAGCAAATACAGGTGTCCGGGAGGTGTCTGTCCCCTTTTTCAATGGACTGATAAGCCGTTCCAGTGTGTGCGGCCCGCCTCGCGGGCCGAGGGTAACTTGGTGCTGTCAAAAAGGTTAGAGGTGCATGCTTAGGGTCAAGGTTCGCAGTAACGAATCCATCGAGCAGATGGTTCGCCGCTTCAAGAAACTGTGCGAGAAAGAGGGCCTGACGCGCGACATCAAGCGAACCAGCTATTACGAAAAGCCTTCCGAACGCCGGCGGCGAAGGCACCGCAAGTCGATGAAGCGCATCGCGCGTGAACAAGTATGAACCTGACCCGAACCTGCCGAATACTGAATCCCGTCCATCGGCGCGGGGCGAGCTGATTGTCCACAATCAGACTCGTCGGGCGGGCGGGGCCTTTTCTACCAGTGTTTCGCGTAAAGACCGTGAATCTGATGCTTCCAGGTGGTGTGCGCGAAAACCCGCTCGGGACGCGTGACGTGCTCGGCGCCTTTACGTTTTCAGAAACGAATCATGCCTTTGGTGCCCAGGAGACTCTGCCGTGGTCGTGTTGAGCCGATCGAATCGAGGTATTGGCGCCTGCCTGCTGGTCGCGCTGGCTCTCTGCTTTCTGCTTCCCGCCCCGGCGTGGGCGCAAGAGGGAGATGCGGTGATCTCCGCCGCTGAGCCCGGGCCCGCCGAGACGGTTGCCGCCGTGACCGAACACTCGATGGCGGATATCCCGGGGCTGTGGTGGATCGCGCCGATCGGGGCCCTGCTGGCCCTGCTGTTCGCGTGGGTGTTTTACCGCAAGATGATGGGCTCCGAAGAGGGCGACGAGGACATGCGCCGCATCTCCTCTTACGTCCGCGACGGAGCGCTGGCATACCTCAAGCAACAGTACAAGGTGGTGACGATCTTCTTCGTCGTCGTGTCGGTGATTCTGTTTTGGATGGGCTGGTCCCTGCACGTTCAGCACCAGATCGTCTTCGCTGCGTTCCTGACAGGAGGGTTTTGGAGCGGCTTGTGCGGTTGGCTGGGCATGAATACCGCCACGCGGGCCTCACACCGCACCGCCGCCGGCGCCCGCAAGTCGCTCAATGACGGTCTTGTCGTCGCGTTCCGCAGTGGCGCCGTGATGGGACTGGTGGTGGTCGGCTTCGGCCTGATCGACATTACCGGTTGGTTCCTCCTGCTCTACTCCGACATCCTGCCCTTCGACTTCGCCAAGCACATGAGCCTCAACGAGATCACGGTGGTCATGCTGACCTTCGGCATGGGGGCGAGTTCGCAGGCGTTGTTCGCGCGTGTGGGGGGCGGGATCTATACCAAGGCCGCCGACGTGGGCGCCGACCTGGTCGGCAAGGTCGAAGCGGGCATTCCCGAGGACGATCCGCGCAATCCCGCGACCATCGCCGACAACGTCGGCGATAACGTCGGCGACGTAGCGGGCATGGGCGCTGACCTGTTCGAGTCGTACTGCGGATCGATCCTGGCCACCGCCGCCCTGGGCGTGGCTGCGGCCAGCGCCATTCGGGGTGGTCCGGGGGCCGAGTTCGCCGCGATTCGCATGCTCGCTACCCCGATGGTCATAGCCGGCGTCGGCATCGCCCTTTCGATCGTCGGGATCTACCTGGTGCGGACGAAGGAGGATGCCACGATGGGCCAGTTGCTCAACGCGCTGCGGACCGGTATCTACGGCAGCAGCGTGCTGATCGCCATCGCGACCGCGGTCGTCTGCAATTTGCTGCTCAAGGACATTCCGGGCGTGAACCCGTGGGGTGTCTGGGGCGCGATCGTGGCCGGCCTGGTGGCCGGGAACATCATCGGGTACGCCACCGAGTACTACACCAGCTACGAATTCGCGCCCACGCGGAAGATCAGCGCCCAAGCCATCACCGGGCCGGCAACCGTGATCATCGCCGGTGTCGCCACCGGCATGAAGAGCACCTGGGCCTCCCTGGCCACCATCATCGCCGCGATCCTGGTGGCGTTCGTCGCGGCCGGCGGCAATGATGAGTTCCTGCTCGGTCTGTACGGGGTCGGGATCGCCGCGGTCGGCATGCTGGCCACGCTCGGCATCACGCTGGCCACCGACGCGTATGGGCCGATCGCCGACAACGCCGGCGGCAACGCCGAGATGACCGGACAGGAGCCGCACGTCCGCCACCGCACCGACGCGCTCGACTCGCTGGGCAACACCACCGCGGCCACCGGCAAGGGGTTCGCGATCGGGTCGGCGGCACTGACCGCGTTGGCGCTGCTGGCCGCGTACGTGGAGGAGGTCCGCATTGGGCAGATCCGCGAGGCCCACGACCGGATTGCCGAGATCGTCGTTACGCCGGACCCGACCCACGCGGTCTATATGGGCCACGGCAAGTTCGCTATGCGGGTCGGGGCGGGCGCTGGGGACAGCGACTTCGACTGCCTGATGGTCTTGGAACCGCGTCCGGCTCCGGACGAGCTGGCCCCGCAGACCACGATCGCGGGCCTCTCGCAGCCGGACGAGGAGAACGTCCGGACCGCAGTCTTCCAGGGGCATACCCTGCGTCTCGTCTCGGCCCGCCGCGCGTCGTTGGCGCAATACATGGCCTTCTACAACGTCACTCTAATGAACCCCAAAACGCTCGCCGGAATCTTTAGCGGAGTGTTGCTGGTGTTCCTGTTCTGCTCGATGACAATGCAGGCCGTCGGGCGGGCGGCCAACCGCATGATGCTCGAATGCCGCATCCAGTTCGACAAGATGCGCGCCTACCTGCGCGATCAGGGGCACGACGAAGCCTACGTGAACAACTCCGACAACTGGCCCAGGACCCAATTCGAATACAAGGGCGACAAAGTTCCCGACTACGCCACGGCCGTCGCGATTTCCACGCGCGGCGCCCAGCGCGAAATGATCGTTCCCTCGCTGCTGGCCATTATCACGCCCGTCGCCGTCGGCCTGCTCTTCGGCGTGCCCGGCGTGATGGGTCTGCTGGCGGGCGGGCTGACCAGCGGGTTTGCGGTCGCGATCTTCATGGCGAACGCCGGCGGCGCCTGGGACAATGCCAAGAAGCTGATCGAGACTTTCGGCAAGATCACGGCCAAGGTGATGGTGGAGGACACGGCGGTCCGTGAGAAAGTGCCGGCCGCGATCCGCGACGACCTGCTGAGCCGTGCCCAACTCGCCGTCAAGACGGGTAATCCGGACACGATCGTCTACGGCAAGGGCTCTGACGACCACAAGGCGGGCGTGGTCGGCGACACGGTCGGCGACCCGTTCAAGGACACCTCCGGCCCCAGCCTGAATATCCTCATCAAGCTGATGAGCATGGTCAGCGTCGTGTTCGCCGGCTTGATCGTCAAGTACGCCCCCCTGATCGGCGCGCTGCTCGGTTTGGGAGACTGATCGCCCACTCCCGAGCCAGTCCGGAACTTCATGCGGAAAACGCCGGCCCGCTGGTCCGGATCGGCGTTTTCTCACCTTCACCGATTGCATAGAATCACAGCATGCGGAATCGCTGCAAGCTACCGGACGCAACAAGGCCTGCGCAGACGGCCGACGATGCCCTCGAGTTCGCGCGCCAAGTCGCGCGGATTGCCGCCGCCCATAAGATCGACGACGTCGCCGTGCTCAACTTGCGCGGGCTGAGCGGTTTGACGGACTTCTTCGTGATCGGCACCGGCACATCGGAGCGCCAGATGAGCGCGGTCCTCGATCGCATCGCAGCGCACGCCCACTCCGTCCAGCGCCGCCCATTCAATGTGACGGACACGCGTGAGGCGCGATGGGCTTTGGCGGACTATGTGGACGTGGTCGTCCACCTGTTCGACGCGTACCACCGTGAATACTACGACCTGGACGGCTTATGGGGTGACGCGCCGCGGGTCGCGTGGCAAGCGGGTAGGTCAGACAACACGGACGAGCCAGCCGGCTAGCCTGAGCGGCCCGCCCGCCCCGCCGAAAAGAAACAGCGGACGACGGCCTTGCTCAGCCGTCGCCCGGCAATGTGAGAGAGACAATCAGGTAACCAAAGCTCCTCAGGAGCTCCCGGGATCCTGTTCGAGCATCTTGCGAAGGTAGCTGTTCTCGCGGCGCGTCGCTTCGAGATCGAAGAGCATGTACTTGATCCACAGGCGCAGGAAGTCGATGCTTTCCTGCATGGCATTGACGCTCTTTTTGATGTCGGCGTGACGGGCTTTGGTTTCTTCGGCCAGCGCCCGGAGCCGCTCGCGTTCGCCTTCGGGCAGGGTATCGATCTGGCTGACGAGTTCGCGGAGTTTCTGCTGGAAGGCAGCTTCATCCATTGCTTCTCTCCTCCTCGGTCCGCGTCGCGGCCTTTGCGCTCTCCACTCAGCATATATTAGCTGTGGCCCTTTGGCGATGCAATGTCGCACCCGGCGCAAACCCTGTGGATAGTGGTTGAAGGAGTTGCGGGCCTTTCCTGCACAGCGACCACGTGCCCCCCAAGCAACTATTTATAAGAACCTCGCCGGAGAAAAGAGCGACCGGCGAAGCACATTTTTCTCGGAATGCCAGCCACTCGACGCGACGGGGGACGCCCGGGCGGCCATTTTGCGGCTTTCGGCGCGAAGGCCGATTTTCGGCTTGAGTCGCGACGAAAGATGGACTACACCCCCATAACATGCGGCTCAAGGGAGGACCTATGGAACTGCCGCAGATCCAATACGACGTCTTGGCTCGTCTCCGCCCGTTGGGCGAGCCGACCCGCATCCCGCAACTGGCCAAAGAACTCGGTCGGGACCAGTCGCCGGTGACGGCCGCCTGCGCCGACCTGCGGCAACACGAGCTGGTGCAGATCGAGGAGGTCGCCTTCGACGAGCTGAGCCTGGGGAAGGAGGGCCAACGGTTCACCGCAGCCGCGCTCCCGGAGCGTGTCGTCGTTGGCGTGCTGCTCGCGCAAGGCGGCTCATGCAAGCTCACCGAAATCCCGAAACACTGCGAACTCCACGCCAGCCAGGTCGGCCAGTCGCTCCGCTGGCTCAGTCAGCGCGGCTGGGCGCGAAAAGAAGGCGACATACTCGTCCTGACCAGCAAGGGTCGAGCTGACATCAACGAGCAGCAGCCGGACGAATTGCTTCTCGCTGCGCTCGCAGACGGTCGCATCGCCCGCAAGGACGAGCTGGTCGCCGAGGGCCTCAATGTGGAGGCGGCGGTGAGACTGCTGGCCAAACGCAAAGGGTTCCTCCACGTCAAGCCGCGTATCGACCGCAAAGCCTCAATTACCGCGAAAGGACGCGAATTGCTCGCCTCCGGAATCACCGGCCGCAAGAAGGTGAACCAACTCACACCCGAGCTGCTCGCCGACGGCGGCTGGCGTCGGGTCGAGCTCCGGCCCTACGACGTCACGCTCGCTGCCAAGAAGCTCTATCCCGGCAAGGAACATGCCTTTCAGCGCACGCTCGACAAGGTCCGCCGCGTCTTTTTGGAGATGGGCTTCAGCGAAGTCGCCAGTCCGTGGGTCGAGTCGAGCTTCTGGGACTTTGACGCGTTGTTCCAGCCGCAGGACCACCCCGCCCGCGACATGCAGGACACCTTTTACGTCGCCCGGCCCGAGCATTGCCAACTACCCGACGAAGAGCTCGTCGAAAGCGTCAAGAACACGCACGAGAACGGCGGCGCGACCGGATCGACCGGCTGGCAGTATCGCTGGAACCGCGAGCTGGCGCACAAGCCGGTGCTGCGCACGCACACCACCGCCGCCACGATCCGCGCCTTGGCGGCACACACGCAGGGCAGACCCGGCAAGTACTTCGTGACCGGCCCGGTCTTCCGCCGCGAGACAGCCGACTACAAGCACCTGCCGGTCTTTCACCAGGTGGACGGCATCATCGTCGATCCGCAGGCCAGCCTGGTGACGCTGCTGGGCACGCTGGCCGCGTTCTACAAGAAGATGGGCTTTCCCAAGACCCGCTTTCGCCCCAGCTTCTTCCCGTATACCGAGCCCTCGGCCGAGGTGCTGTTGTGGCTCGAACAGCGCGGCGAATGGGTCGAGATGGGCGGCTCGGGCATCTTTCGGCCCGAGGTCACACTGCCGGTCGGCGCCCAGCACCGCGTGCTCGCCTGGGGTCTCGGGCTCGAACGCCTGGCCATGATGATTCACAACCTGAAGGCCATCGGCGATCTATACTTCGCCGCCATGCCCTGGCTGCGGGAGGCGCCGCTATGCCGCTCATAAACGTGCCGCTGGATACGTTGCTCAGGCTTGTCAACGCGGACGGTCAAGACGTCATCGCGAAAGATCGGGTGCCGGAGAAGCTGCATGAGATGGGCATCGAGGTTGAGGAGGTCACCAACACGCAGCAGTACGAGTGCAAGGTCTGCGGGAAGATCATCGAGCGCACCGAAGCCCAGGGCTCACCGCTGAACTGCTCGAACTGCGGGATCGACTTCCGCGAAACGCGCGACGCCCTGCGCGAACTGGGTGGGACCCAGGTGGTGCGCCTCGACATGCTCGCCGTCCGGCCGGACATCTTCGATGCCGGTGGCATGGCCCGCTACTTTCGCGCCTACCTCGGTGTACAGCCGGGCCTGATCGAGTACCCGGTCTCTGATCCCAAGATCACCGTCAGGGTCGATCCGAAGCTGTCGAACGAAGACAGCTACCGGCCCTACATCGCCTGCGCGGTGCTGCGCAACGTCCGGCTCGACCACGAGCTGATCAAGTTGGTCATGAACCTCCAGGAGGATCTGCACTGGGCCCTGGGCCGCGACCGCAAGCTCGCCTCCATCGGCGTCTACGATCTTGACACGCTGAGCGGCGAAACCTTCAGCTACGAGGCGGTCGCCCCGGACGGCCTGAAGTTCGTCCCGCTGGGCCTCCCGCCGGACGACCCCTACAGCCTGATCACGCCCGGCGAAATCCTGGAAAAGCACAAGACCGGCCAGGCCTACGCCCACCTGCTGAAGGGTTTCTCAGCCTACCCGATGCTGCGCGATTCGGAGGGCGCGGTACTGTCGATGCCGCCGATCATCAACAGCGAATCGACCCGCGTTACGATGGACAGCAAGCAGTTCTTCGTGGACGTCACCGGCCTGTCGCGGCGCACGGTTGACCGGGCGCTCGCCGTCGTCGTCACCAGCCTCAAGGAGATGACAGTCGCCCTGGAGATCGAGCAGGTCACCATCGACGCGCCCAACGGCCGCCGGGTCACGCCCGATCTGACGCCCGCGACCCTGACGCTCAACGTGCGCGAGGCGTCAGACACGATCGGCGTCGCGCTCAGCAGCGACGAGCTGCGAAGGTTGCTCGAACGCATGGGCCACGGGGTGACCGTCGACCAGGATGATCGCCTGATTGTCAGCGTGCCCGCGTGGCGCAACGACGTCATGCACCCGGTTGATCTGATTGAAGACGCCGCGGTCGCCTACGGCTACGACAAGCTGGCGCCCGAGCTGGTGCCGACGTTCACGGTGGGGTCGCCGCAGTCGATCGAAGAGCACTCGGCCGTCGCGCGCCGGGTGATGAGCGGCCTCGGCTTTCACCAAGTCATGACGCTGGTGCTGACCAGCGAGCCGGCGGCGTTTGAGAAGTGGCGGATCGAGCCCGACCCGCGGGCCGTCAAGATCGAGAACCCGATCAGCACCGAGCAGACTATCTGCCGCGTCAGCCTGCTGCCCGGCCTGCTCGAAACGCTCGCCGGCAACAAGCAGTACGACCTGCCGCAATACCTCTTCGAGGTCGGCGACTGCTGCTTCTGCGACGCCTCCGCCGAAACCGGCGCCCGCGAGGAGCGTTTCGTGGCGGCGGCGATGATCGGTACGCACGTTGGCTACGCCGACATCCGCGCCGTCGCCGATGCCTTTGCTCACGAGCTGGAGGCGAAGCTCGAGATCAAGCCGAGCGAGCACCCCGGTTTTCTTGCCGGCCGCGTCGCCGCGCTGTTCCGCACCGCGGGCGGCCAAGCGAGCGCCGGGCCCGAGCAGATCGGGATCATGGGCGAAGTCCACCCCGAGGTCCTCGAGAACTACGGCCTCAAGCACCCCGTCTCGGTCCTGGAACTAAGCCTGGAGAAACTGCTCCAATCGTAGTCGAAGTGGCGCGTCCGGGACGCGCCATGTACCTTATGCGGCGGAAGAGTTCCGATGTCCAAAGCCAGGCGGCCTTCAACGCTCAGGCTACGTTGGCGGACGTGGCGTGCCCGATTCTCCATTCCGTCCTTGCTGGCGTCGCATGACGAGCACGGGGTGGTATCGATCGTGGTTGCTGTCAACGCTGGGCTGGCTATTCTCGTGATTGGCCTGGTCGCTTGGTTCACCGATCTACCGCTGATTTTCCCTGCACTAGGTCCCACAGCGTTCATACTCTTCAGCAAGCCGTTCTCGCCGGACGCCACTCCGCGATCCGTCGTCGTCGGCCACTTCACCGGCATGATTTCCGGCTTGGTGGCCCGGTATGTTGTCGCTTCCGTCTGCGACGACCCGATATCCTTGGGCAGCACTGGTTGGCCGAGCCTTTGCAGCGCGTCGCTGGCCCTGGCACTGACAGGCTTGCTGCTGGTGCGGCTGTCTTGCCCCCACGCCCCGGCATGCGCCAGCGCTCTAATCATCGCGCTCGGTGCGGTTGCCGATTGGCGGGGACTGCTGGCGATGGCTATCGGGGTTGTGATGCTCACCCTGCAAGCGATCTGCGTGAACCGCTTGGCCTGCCTGAACATATCTGTTTGGTCCGCCGGGTCTGAGAACATCGATCAGCGCGGGAGTGATTGGACCTTTACCGGGAGGTGGCCCACCCACCCTTCGGCCACGCTCGACAGCCTGCCTCGGAGAATGCGCCAGCGCCGCAAGGTTGAATGGGAGCACGCCCACGGCCTGGAGCCGACGTGTGCAAACCCGGATAGAAGGTTGGCCTCATCCACCAGCCCCCCTTGACAGGCCCGGCTTCATAGAAGGCCCGGCGCCACAACGGTAGGCGCTATCGCGCCAGTGCCCGCGGGCCGACTGTTGCCGCACAAATCTGCTCGCGCGGCAGCCGTCGCACGTAACCCTCGACTTGCGCCGCCGTTACCGCTCGAAGCCCGTCCAGCTTGAGCTTCAGACCGACCGGTCGCGAGAAGTGAAACAAGTCGTCGCTCAGCACGGCGGCCCGGGCGCGGGTGAGGGCGTCTTCGGTTTCCAGGTGGGCGATCAGGCCGTCGCGGGCCCGCTCCGTCTCCTGCTCGGTCAAGTCCTGGTGGAGTCGCTCCAACTCGCGCAGCAAGGTCCGGTACGTCTGCTCACACCGCTGAGGCGTGGTGCTGGCGCCGAGATGAATGACCCCCCGCCCGCGAGGTTGCTCGTGCCAGGCACCGACCCAATACACCAGCCCCTGCTTTTCACGCACCTCGGTAAACAGCCGCCCACTCATGCCACCGGCCAGCACGCTAATCACCACCTGTTCGATGGGGAAATCGGCGTGGCCTTTGGGCGCCCCGGGTAAGGTGAGCCCGATGTACTGCTGCTTGAGATCCTTCTGACGGTGCGTGCGGCGGGGCGCGAACGTGTAGTTCGCCGCCTGGCGTCCGTCGCGCGCCGCGTGGCCCAAGCCGCCGAAACACGCGTCCACCCGTTGACCAAAGGCATCGGCGTCGATCGGTCCAGCGACGGCGACCTGCAACCGGCCGGCATGATACGTATTTCGCCAGTGGCTGCGGACCTGGTCGGGCGTGATTCGCGCCAGTGTCTCGGGCTCACCGCCGGGGTAACGGCCGTAGATCGGCCCCAGCGTCAGCCGCTGAATGTCGGCTCGCAGCAGGTCGTGCGGGTCGTCTTCCATGTGGCGCAGCTCCTCCTGCGCCAGTTGCACCGCGACCTCGCAGGCTTCCTCAGGAAAGGTGGGGCGGCAGAACATTTCCGCCACCAAATCGACGACTTGGAGCGCGAACTCGGGCAGGCAAACCACGCGCAGCAACGTGGACTGTCGCCCGCTGGCCCCGGCCCACTCGGTCCCAAGGGCGTCGAACGCGTCGGCCAGGGCCTGTCCCCCGTAATTCTGCGTGCCTTTCGAGAGCGTCCGCTCGACGATCGCAGCAATGCCGGTCAACTCCAGGGGGTCGTCTGCCACGCCCGTCAGCATGCGGAAACACATCGCGACAGTATGGCGATGCGGCAATTGATCGACGGCCAGCTCGACCCCGCTGTCGAGGAAACCGTGCACGAAGTCGGATTCAGGCGGGATCGTCTGGACCAGCATCAATTCTCCACTCGACTCTTGTAGCTAACGAGGGTCGGCGCCGCTTGGACCGCTATTCCCGCGCGCCGAACAGAAACTCGCAGCGTTGCTGGACAAGGTCGCACTGCTCCTTTCCGAAGCACTGCCAGAGCCGATCACAAAGGAGGTGGCTCACCCTTAGGTAATCGGCGAGACCATCAACCGTAAATGTGAGGTCAACTTCCGGCGGCGCTAGCTTGAGTTCGCGTTCCTGCCAAAGGTACTCGGGCAATGGTTGGTCAACTGTGCAATTAAGGAAGTGCGTGAAAACGATCGAGAATGCAGCTGCCGAACACGTGCCGATCAGCCGCACCACTTCGCGCATAAGGCGCGCAGTGGCAATGATCATGTCGAGGACAATGGGCCCGCTGTAGGAGATACGGCGGCCATCTACGCTCTCGCAATCTTGGCCGTGAAGGGTGCGCCCGCACTCCAAATGGCCGTTCCGAAACAGGCGGACGGCGCATCGTATTCTGCCGCTCTCGCGGGCGAAACGCTCGCTGATGCTCTGGCGACCATAGATGAAGGGCTTCGAACGCTCGTCGAAGGGGTGAAAAGGCGTAACGCCCTCCGGGAGCGCGTCAAGGAATGGCCTCCCGATCACGATCGATTTCGCTTCTTCGCTGTTGGTGTCGATCGAACCACTTCGCAGGGGGATGGGCGTTACAGTCACGAAGGCGGCGGGTGATGGCTTTCCCTCAGGTGCTACGGCGCACGCGCGCGAGTTGCCTTCCTGGACGATACACCCGATGCGCCGCAATAGGAATTCCTCGGCCCGCGCGCCATATCGCTCCGTTTGAATCACGGCCTCACGTATCTCTTGAAGGGACATGAGTCGGTTTTCCCGATCGTGGCGCTTGTAGAAGTACGTGCCTCTTTTGGCTTTGCCTCGCTTTTGACCCTTGGCCTTGCCTCCGTGTCTGAACATGTGCGGAGGGCACGCCGACATCGGCACGCGAATGAGAACGGACGTACCGACCACGCTTGTTGCCAGCCCCGGGATGGGCCGATCGATGTTCTCGTTGGCGACGTGTTCGATCCAATCTCGTTGTTTTTCGGGTTCCGCAACGGGTACCCGTTTAACAGGGGTCCCGTTTTTCTCTTCGATGCCAATAATGATCAGGCCGCCGCCTGCATTGGCCATCGCTGTTATATCCTTGAGCAGTTCGAAACGCCCGTCCGACTCATCGGTGTACGGATCCCGTTTGTAGTCGAGATTCAGGTTCTCGGAGGTCTTCCGTTCGCGCAGCGCGTCGATGTGCTTGTCCTGCCACTCAGTGAGGCTCGCGAGAAAGCTCGGCATGGCTGGCATAATTCACCCACAGCCGCAATTACATGATCCTACCAGCGGAGCCGCTGCGCGGCTACTACCGGCTGACGCTTGTGCGCTGAATGTCTCATCGCCCGACGAGACACTCTTGAATTAGCTCGCGCGTGATCGGCTTATAAACGCTGGCGGCCGTGATGAGATCATAAGCCTTGGAGCCCATGACTTGATGAAGCTCGACGACCTTGCCTGTCTCGAATTTGACAACGTCAATGGCGTGCTTGTAGTCGCCATCGCTGGAGATGAGCATGGCCACGTCGTAACGATCTTTGAAGGCAAGCGTAAGCATGTCGATGGCGAGCATCACATCGACGCCCTTCTCGACTTGACTGCCGTCAGGGAGGC